>DNZD01000188.1 GCA_003504855.1 Cytophagales bacterium | reverse complement strand
CTTCACGGACGTGAGATCTTTATCGGCTTCATCCACATCAAAAGTCTTGAAGCCACCCTCGCCAACCATATTCCACGGGAGCGACTCAACCGGGGGCCCTACAGAAGCCTGGACAATTTTCTGCGCCGCCTCCCTGACATCGGTCTCGAACAAATCCGTATCCTGATCCGCATCGGCGCTTTTCGGTTCACCGGCAAAACAAAACAAAAACTGCTCTGGGAAGCCATGCTGTATTTCAGCAATGCCAAATCGCGCCCGACCACCACAGAAGACCTCTTCGACACCGAACCAACCGACTATCCGTTGCCACCCCTCCAACGACACGAACTTGAAGATGCTTTCGACGAACTCGAACTGCTGGGCTTCCCGGTATGCAGTCCGTTTAAGTTATTGGCCAGTGACAAAACAGGGACCGTGACCGCGCGTGATCTCGGAAACAGAATTAACAAACGCGTGACGATCGTGGGGTATGTAGTGACCACCAAGAATACCAGCACCCTCAAAAATGAGCTGATGCACTTTGGAACCTTCTACGACCGGAATGGAAATTTCTTCGACACCGTACACTTTCCGGATGTAGCCCGTTCCTATCCGTTTCGCGGCCGCGGCTTTTATGAAATCACCGGTAAGGTGGTGGAAGACTTCGGCGTCTACCTGATTGAAGTATCAAAAATGGAGAAACTCCCCATGATCCATAAACGTCCGGAGTCTGCCTTTCAGGAACCTACTTCGGAGTACGGACGAAGCGGGCCGGGTGCTTCTCCTCAAAATCAGAAGCCTGCTGAATCAGGTATGCCGCCTCCAGCATCGGGCCCTCGTCGTACAAATTACCAATCAGCGTCAGCGAAGTAGGTCTGCCCTTCTTATCAAAACCATTGGGCAGTGCCATGGCGGGATGCCCGGTCAGGTTGGTGGCCATCGACAAATTGCGGCCATTGGATGGCGCCACGACAAAATCAAAGGGAGCCATCATCCGGTTGAACTTCTCAATCAGCACGCTCCTGTGGCGATTGGCTTGCAAATACTCGACCGCGGTGATGAACCGGGCTTGCCGCAGTGAATTGGCCCGTGACTCCTGGGTCTGCTCCGACAGCAGGCGATCACGGTGCTCCCGCACCAACTCATCAAAGAATGCTCCTGACTCGGCGCGAAGAACAATATCAAAAGCAGCCCAAGGAATTGAGTCAGGCATATCTACCGCTACCAGTTCGGCACCCAGGCTCTTCAGCAACTTCAAACTCTCCTCGTTGATCGGCCGCGTACGGGTGGTGTCCTTATCAAACATCTTCTTGAAATATCCGATCCGGTATCCCTTCAGGTCGGCAGGTGGATTAAAGACCACGGGATAGTTGACAACGGACCTGTCAAGGTTTACCGCCGGGTCCGCACCACGGATAGCTTCAAACACAATTGCACAATCCTGGGCCGTGCGACAAATGGGCCCGGCCTTGTCCATAGACCACGACAACACCATAGCCCCATCACGGCTCACGCTGCCAAACGTAGGCCGCAAACCAGTTGCACCACATCGGGAAGAAGGTGCCAGAATAGAACCCAACGTCTCCGTGCCAATGGAGAACGCCACCAACCCGGCACTGGTTGCTGAAGCCGAGCCGGCAGATGAACCCGTAGCTCCCTGCTTCAGGTCCCATGGATTTTTTGTCTTTCCGCCAAACCAGACATCTCCCCGGGCCAGTGCCCCAGAGACAAGTTTAGCTACCAGCACAGCACCGGCAGCCTCAAGCTTTTGAACTACATAGGCCTTCTCCTCAATGACCTGATCCTTGTATGGCTCTGCTCCCCAGGTTGTTTTGTATCCGGGCACCGCAAACAAATCTTTGATACCATAAGGTATTCCGTGCAATGGGCCCCGGTATTTCCCCGCTGCAATTTCCTCGTCAGCCTGTTTGGCCTGTTGTCGTGCCATTGCTTCCGTAATGGTAACCACAGCCTGCAAGGTGTCGCCGAATTTCTTCAGGCGATTCAGATAAATTTCAGTGAGTTGTGTCGAGGTGAGTTTCCTGGTGCGAATCAGGTTACCCAGTTCCGCCACGGTCATGAATGCAATCTTTTCATCCGTATCCGGCAGGCCTACCTGATCCGGAAGTCTCCAGTTGGAATTACCCGGACGGGTCTTCAACACAAAGTGATCGGGCCTGGGGTCAAAGTACAAAGCGGGATTGGTCTTGTTGGCCAGGTGCCACTTTCTCATGCTGTCATAACCCTTGCGATTGCCTTCCAGGTAATCGATCATGGTGTCGAGTTCGGCCTGTGAAAACTCCAGGTTCACCAGTCGCTCGCTGCTTTCTATGTCTGAACGGCTAATGGTCTTTTTAGACGTGCACTGCATCAGTAACACGACTAGGGCTATGCATACGAGTTGAAATGGCCTGGTCATCATAAGATTGTTATGCGCTACCCAGGCAAGATGAAACAAGTATTCCGGTCGTACAACCGGATTTTATACCACTGGCGGACTGCCCTTTCTGATCTGGCCCACAAACTGGTGAATGCCGGCGGGCAGGTCGCCTGCCTGTTTCAACATCGAAATAAATGCACTCCCCACGATGGCCCCTGCCCCGTAAGAACTCGCCACCGAAAAAGTCGCCGCGTCGGAGATTCCAAAGCCAATAAGGAATGGATTGGTGAGTTTTGATGACCTCAGGCGTTCAAAGTAAGCAAGCTGGTCCTGACTAAATGATCCCCTGGCACCGGTGGTACTCGATGAAGATACGGCATAAATAAAACCATTTGTAAGGGCATCAATGTGACGTATCCGGTCGATGGACGTCGTCGGAGAAATAAGGAACGTATTGCACAAACCATTTTGCTGAACGATAGCTTTGTACTCCATTTCATATTCCTCGAGGGGCATGTCTGGTAATATCAAGCCATCCACTCCCGCGGCAGCGGCATCCCGGCAAAATTTCTCAACGCCGTACTGAAGGACAGGATTTAAATAGCCCATCAGTACAATGGGGAGCCGTACTGTCTTTCGGATTTCGCGCACCTGGTCCAGCAATAATGGAAGATTCATGCCATTGCCGAGCGCAATATGATTGCTCTCCTGAATCACCGGGCCATCAGCAACGGGGTCTGAAAATGGAATACCAATCTCAATAATATCAGCACCCGCAGCCTCCAGCGCCTGGGCGATCACCACGGTATCGTTCAGGGTCGGATAACCGGCCGTATAAAACACGGACAGCAGGTTGCGCGGCGAAGCAGAAAACAATTTTTGAACTCTATTCTGAGGAGACATGAAGCTGAATTAATGATGGCCAAAATTTTTCTCACCAGCGCGAATCCCCAGGTCGATGATGTTTTGCTTCGGAGGCAACGGGCATGTTGCGAATGCTGTGAATGCGCACGGAGGATTGTAAGCTTTGTTGAAGTCTATAATCGTGTGTCCATCCTCGCCCGGTTTGTCGACATACAGATACCGACCTGCACCATAGGTCTCTTTCGCATTGGTTGCATCTCCAAAAATCACAAAATAATCCTCTCCGCCTTCGTCCAATACATCCAGCCGAACCTCTTTACCTCCCAGTTCAAAAACCAGGGTACCCGGTGAGGGCTGATCCGTAGTCTGACCCAAAACATTGGTTATCGGAATCGTGCGTCCAGAGGCGGGTTCAAAAACTGCATCCAGATGAACATTAATGTCAATGGGGTATCGCTCAATGCCGTTGAATTCACCCAATGCCTGGCTTTCAAAATCACGAAGCCGGATGCCATATTTTGTGTCCCGCTTGATGATAAACCACTCGAGTGATCCAAGCCGTAATTTGGGTGGAACTGAATCCGGTTGAAATGCAAATATCCTATTTGCCGGTTTGTCATTAGCCGTCACTGCGATACCCGGACCGGCTTCAAACAACACCTTACCATCTTTCAAAAGGAAATAGCCCAGTTGACCGGGTGCCTTTCCTTCCGGGAATACAATCGAATTGGTTGGACTGCTCCCCACCGTATTGATGCCATCATTTAACCAAAACAACCCGGCCAGATTCAGCCATCCGGAAGGCCCCTTCAGCTCTTCAATGCGCTTTGCGTGCCAATCATTGATCGTAGTCGTGTAGGCAGCGACATCTTTAACGGCTCCACGCTGCTCTGACTGGCAGGAAACGATAACCAGTGCCAACAGCCAAACAAAATTGTATGTCTTCATTTTCATATTGATCAGGTTAATATTTTCCCCAACGCATATAGGTTTCAAGGTCTTTGTCGCCCCGACCGGACAGGTTCACCACTACCACGTCATCCTTTTCTGCACCGAGGGATCGCAAAGCCGCCAGCGCATGGGCTGATTCAATAGCAGGTATGATCCCTTCAAGTCTGCTCAGCTCAATTCCGGCCTCCATGGCTTCATCGTCAGTAGCACTCAGAAATTGAACGCGCCCCACATCGAAAAGATGCGCATGCTGCGGGCCAATACCGGGGTAATCCAGTCCGGCCGAGATGGAGTATGGCTCTACGACCTGACCATCTTCGGTTTGCATCAACAGGGTCTTGCTTCCATGTAGTACCCCCGGTTTCCCCAGGGCGGTAGTAGCGGCAGACTGGCCACTTTGAACTCCCTTACCTGCAGCTTCAACACCAATCAACGTAACATGTTCGTCATTCAGGTAATGATAAAATGCACCGGCTGCATTGGACCCACCACCTACACACGCTACCACGTAATCAGGCCAGGCATTGCCCTCCTTCTCAATCAATTGTTTCTTTATTTCTTCACTGATTACCGATTGAAAGCGGGATACCATATCCGGATAAGGATGTGGGCCTACAACGGAGCCAATAATATAGTGGGTATCTAACGGGTGATTGATCCAATGACGCATGGCTTCATTGGTAGCGTCCTTGAGGGTCATACTGCCACTCAAGGCAGGCACAACTTTGGTTCCAAGAATACGCATGCGTTCCACGTTCGGCCGTTGCCGCTCCATGTCGTGTTTGCCCATATAAACGATACACTCCATCCCCATCAAAGCACATACGGTGGCCGTCGCTACTCCGTGTTGACCTGCACCGGTCTCAGCAATAATCTTTTTCTTCCCCAA
>DNZD01000020.1 GCA_003504855.1 Cytophagales bacterium | reverse complement strand
AGGCAAACGTCCCCGGGTGACGCTGACCCCCAGCCTTGCGCTGAAGGATGGCAAGCCTTTTCTGTCATTCGCCAAGCAGGCCGGTGATGAGCAGGATCAGTTGTTGCTGCAGTTCTTTTTGAATATCGTTGAGTTCAATATGACGGTTCAGGAATCCTGTGAGGCACCCAGTTTCAAAACCTTCCAGATGTATTCCAGTTTTGGTGATCATGAAAAGGTACCGGGCGGCCTGACCCTTAACAACGATATGCCACCGTGGTCGCGCAAGGAACTCAGTCGCATGGGATACAAGCTCAGCTATGAAGAGCGTACCAGTGGGCCTATCAACGCCATCTATTTTGATTGGAGGCATGGTACTTTCTGGGGCGGGTCCAGCAACCATGGCGAAGACTACGGCATCGGCTGGTAAAACATATGAAACCCATCACCATCCTGCTGCTGCTAATCTCCTGCACCGTATGGGCGCAGAAGAAAAAACTCCCAGCGGGGTATGTGTGGGTGGCGGACCATCAACTGCTGGTGGGAGAGCGGGAGGTATCGGTTGCTGATTGGCGCGACTATCTCGATGCGAATGGCAACGATCCTGCCCTTCTCCCTGCGTTCAATCGGATAATCTCCACCTGCGTTTACCGGAAGAAGGGAGATGAAATTGTTCGTATTGACGAAGCGGCCTTGTACCGCGATACGTCCTTCTTTGAGTCACCCAAAGGAAAAAAAATTCATGCCCTGGAAGCCTGTAGCCAGATGCCCATTACCGGGATAAGTTACGAGCAGGCAAAAGCATATTGCGAATGGCTCTCCGACAACTATGCAGACATGCCAAAATTTTCCGGACTCAAACTCAACTTCCGGTTACCCACCCCGGTGGAAATGGATACGTTGCTGTCAGATATTTTCAAACTCTGGAAACCCGGCGATCCGGATCGTGACACATTCAGAAAAGGAATCAACCAGCACGGGTGTGCGCTGTACAATCACCGCCACGACAGTTGGTGCGACGCCAACATTCGCATGAAGAAGGAGTTTGGTTACGCCGTGCCGATGAAGGGCGGTGTTTTCTTTGCGGACAATAACGGGTTACTTGATCTGATGGGCAACGTGGCCGAAATGACGAGCGAACCTGGTATTGCGCGGGGTGGTTCCTGTATCCATCCGGCTGCCCAATGTCAGGCGGGTATCGCGAACAACTATAATGGTCCGCAGTTTTGGTTAGGATTTAGGGTTGTTGCCACACTTCCAAAGTAAGCTGCCATGAAGACCACTCTTATTCTCCTGTTAGTCGCTTTGGGTGCACAGGCCCAAACATTTCCATCAGCCGAAGTTCAAATCAAGGTTGCGCTGCTGGCGTGTCCTGAAGAATCCCGTGAACACGCTATGGTGTACGGTTATTCCCCAAAAGGAGAGTTCCTGGTATTGCGGTCGGGCACCAATGAAATGGTCTGCATCGCCGATGATCCGGCCAGTCCGGGACTGAGTGTGTCGTGTTATCACAAAAGCCTGGAGCCATTCATGGAGCGCGGCAGGGTGCTGAAGAGACAGGGAAAAAACTTTCAGGAGATATTTGACATTCGTGAGCAGGAGGCGAAAAGCGGTAAACTTATTCTCCCAAAGCAACCCGCGAGTCTGGTAGTACTTACCGCAGCCGCGGAAGACTACAATGCCACTAACGGTGAAGTGAAGAATACTTATGCAAGGTCTGTAGTGTACATACCATTCGCTACGGCCGAAAGCACGGGACTGCCCACTAAGCCAACTACACCAGGCATGCCCTGGATCATGAATCCTGGCACCGCACGGGCCCATATCATGATTGATCCGCCCCGGAAAAATTAGCTATACGTAAAAATCAGTTGGACCGGTCTTCGCTACCTGAACAAAAAATGCAGCAACCTTCGCGGTCACCGCACTAAAGTAGCGAGCGCCTTTTTCCGTTGTTGCCTTGCGAGAATCCCCTACACCGGTATCATGAGTCACCTGGGTCCACTTGCGTTCAGCCCAGGCCCAGCCTTCCCGGATGGCATCAAACCGGAATTTCCTGGCCGCACCATCTCCTGCTTCTGACAAAGGCTTCACGAGATCAGGTGCCAGGTGTAACATCAGGCTGGTTTCCATTTCTCCGGCGTGATCGTCTTTGTTCTCAAAGAATAGTTTCTGATCCAGTGCCTGAAACCAATTGCACTGTGCCAAGAACATGTCTGGAAATTTCAATCCCAATTCACGGATCATGGTTTTGAAATCATTTCCCCCATGGCTGTTCAGGATGATCAGTTTGTGAATCCCCTGGCGATTAAGCACTTCAATTAAATCGCGCAGGATCAGCATCTGTGTGCTTGGGTTGATATTCATATCCAGCTTCACATCCCACTGACCGGTGTTAACCCCAAACGGGATCACCGGAAGGACAATAACTTTGGCGCCCTGATCCCACGCAAGCCGGGCGGCTTCTGTCGCTATCTTTTCGGCTTCAACGATATCGGTGCCATACGGCAAATGATAATTATGCGCTTCTGTCGCTCCCCATGGAAGTACTGCCAACTCATAGGGAGTTGCTTTTACTTCCTTCCAATGAGCTTCTGCTAGTACATAAGGTCTCATGTATCTGTGTTTTCTACTCTATTGCCAGTAAGATGTCACAACACCGGAATCGCGATTCGGTAACTCTTTCCACTGCGCACGTTCAGGCTCTCGGTCCGTAACCATGGATTATGACGTTTGAGCAATTTATAGTTGATTCCTTGCTGTTGGGCAAAGGCCACCAGGTCCTTAATACTTTCTCTTACCACCACATAGCGCAAGGTCTCTCGCTTGTACAGGTGATCCGGGTGTGCAACAAAGCCATACTTTTCAGGGTGCTCAACAATTTCCTTAATGGCCAGAATGCGGAATACATACCGGGATGTCTCCTCGTTTAAATACAAATCATAGTATGTCTTTTCCCGCTGGGCTTTCAGCACGCGATCGAGTCCAGCCATGCCACAATTATAGGAGGCGGCAGCCAGCGTCCAGTTACCGAAGCGCTCATAGGCCTTTTTCAGGTATTTGCTGGCCGCAATGGTTGACTTCAGCGGATCATAGCGTTCATCCACATCGCGATTAATTTCCAGTCCCAATTCACCACCCGAGGATTTCAGAATCTGCCAGAATCCTACTGCTTGTTTTGGTGACACATCATTGATCAGCGCTGATTCAATAAGCGGCAAGTATTTAAAATCAGGAGGAATGCCATTTTTTTCCAACACCGAATCAATCATGGGCAGCCATCGGTTGGCGCGCTTGAGTAAGAACAACGTATTGCTATGCAGATAGGTATTCACCTGCAGTTCCTTGTCGTAGCGTTCGTACACGTCGGGCTCGGTGAGGGGTACCGATTCACCAGCAAATGATGCCGCTGTCGGCACTTCTATTGAGATGGCGGGAATGGGTCCGGGGATTTCCTCGTCTGCTAATCTGACTTCGCCATCAGAGACCGTTTCCTTCTCCGGCACATTCATTCCGCTATAGGTGATGTAGCCCAACAGCAAAACGAATGTAGAAGCGGAAAGATAAATGGAAACGTCCTTCATCAGAAGTTCGGCGAAAGCAGGTATTTGGCGTAGAAGTCGTCGATCACCTTCACGGCATCCTCTGGTTTGTCTACGATATTAAACAACTCAAGGTCTTCTTCGTGGATCATGGCTTCGGTCACCAGCACTTTCTTAATCCAGTCCACCATACCCGACCAGAATTTCTTCCCAACCAGGACGATCGGGAATCGTCCAATTTTCTTGGTCTGAATCAACGTGAGTGCTTCTGTCAACTCATCGAGGGTACCAAACCCACCGGGCATTACAATAAATCCCTGCGAGTACTTCATGAACATTACTTTGCGGACAAAGAAGTAATCGAAGGTAATCAGCTTATCAGCATCAATAAAAGGGTTTCCTTTTTGCTCATGGGGCAGGTATATATTCAATCCCACTGATTTACCACCGGCGCGGTTTGCACCCTTGTTACCCGCTTCCATAATACCAGGTCCGCCGCCCGTCACCACGCCATATCCATG
>DNZD01000337.1 GCA_003504855.1 Cytophagales bacterium | reverse complement strand
ACCAAATGCCGCGTTGAGCAAGAAAGGGTTATAGGCAGGATCCCCCGATGAATGCGTTATTGGGTCGTGACCAGACGGAAATTGATAGCCAACCTCCAGGGCAAAGTTGCTCTTCGAAGTTTTTCCAAAGCGATAACCCAGGTAAACCTGGCGGAATACTTTTATTCCGGCGTACGGCCTGCCTCCACCACCTTCTGACGGACCGGATGATGCTGATACTGTTGTCTGCTTCTGCATATCCAAAATATCCTGTTCACGCGCCATGAACAATTCTCCATTCATGCTCTTTCCATAAACAACTCCCTTGTTGATACGCGTAATTTCAATCACGGCCGGTTGCCTCCGCTTTACTTGTATCCTGTAGACTTCACCCTGACGGGCGCTCCTGGCCACTTCGTACACTTTGTCCGATGAAGGATTCTGCAAGGTTGTGTCCACTTTGATTTTCTTCCACTCACTGATGTCGGTGCCGGTAGCATGAGCATAGTCACTCAGACTCCCGAACCAAATCCGACGAATGTCGACGAGGTCTTCTCGGTAAATGGACATGACCTTCTTCTTTTCCTGCCGGTGCGTTACCGGATTTTTCAGTACGGCATTTTTGCCATATACATCTTCACCCCGCACACTGTCTACCGTCATGTACACCTGATTTCCATCATCGTAGGTGAACTGATAGTAACCACCAGGAGACAGTCTGCGCATCATTTCTGCCACATCTCCGGATTTTGGATCATTTACAGAAATCAGGGGAACATAGGTAATGCACGAACTTACAGAGAGACAGCAAGTCAAAAAGACAATGGCACGAACAGACCGATGGCCCATACGCTATGGATTGATGTATATTAAATATAATTAAACCCGTGGAATCTTTCTCAAGTCTTCAACCAGAGACCCTGCCATTCGTTGGTGTGCCAGTCCCGGGGTCACCCAAGAACAATCTCAAAAGTTGTTGGTGCTGATGAAAAATTTGGTATTAAGTTTTTCCAAAACGGGGATTCTGCCTGAAGAATGCGCGGCAGCAAACACCAACAACGGGGCAATTCACTATCTTGTTCTACATCCAATCAACCCCTATGAAAAAATTCCTCCACATGCCCCTCACTGTGTTGTTGCTGTTAGCTGCCCTGGTGTCGGCGGCGCAGGTAAACCCATTCATGAAGAAATACGCCGGTCCATACTACCTCCTCAACTTTGGTGAAGAAACGCCGACGGCAGCCTCAGAGAAAATCAACTTCACGATGGATGGCAAATGGTCGAGTGTCAGCTTCCCGGTCGATGACAATGGTACTCCCAGCAAGGTGCCGGTGAAAAAAGCAGGTACGTGGAAAGCTAGTGACGGACTCATCCAGGTCACGACCGCAGGTTCACCAGGCCCAACGGATTTCAAATGGAGTGATGGCATGTTCATGTCAGCGGACAAGTACCTGCAAAAGATTTTCGTGACGAACCCGGTTTTCCTGGCTAAATATGCAGGCTCATTCAAGGTGCTCGGCAACAGCGAAGAGCACCCGACGGAGTTTTCGGAAACAGTAACCCTTAAGCCAGACGGCAAATGCTCCAGGTCCACCCCCGCCGTGGATGATGCCGGACAAGTCACGAAGAACCCGGTAGTGGTGGCAGGTACGTGGAAAGCCAATGACGGTGTTATTCAAATAACGTTCCCGGAGGAAGGTCAGGACCGCATGACGGAGTTTACATTGAACAATGGTGTTTTCACGGACCGGGGTGGCAATTATCTTCAAAAGTCATTGCCTCCCGCACCTGCTGTGAACTACCTGCCGAAGTATGCGGGGGTATACAATATGCTGGCAGATGGCGAGCCAGCCACTGCAAAAAGTGACAAGTATGTATTGACAGCCGATGGTAAGGGCACGTGGACGTATTTCAATGAAAGCGGTGTGCCGGTCACTGTAAAAGGAACCTGGAAAGCCAGTGAAGGTTTGATCCAGATTTATTTCAGTCCGGGTGATTCAGGCGGCAAGGGCGATGAACTACTCACTGACTTCAGGTTAAAGGATGGGGTATTCCGTGCAGAGGGGGTGGTGCTAAAGAAGGTAGTGACGAAGTGATTATAACCGCGAAGACTCAAGGACGCCAAGGGGAATTAGAGGAGATTGAGCATGTCTGGGGGCTTGCGTCATAGAGGCACAAGTGGAAACAACGCAAGAGGTTGGCAAGTCTGGAGACTTGCGACATAAGAGGCACAAGTGATCGCTATTGAAAGTTGGTGAGATCAAAATCACAACCTGCGAACACTTGCGCCAGGCGACCAGCAAAAGAAAAGGCGCTAAGGAATTTAACCTTGCGCCTTAGTGTCTTGACAGTGAAAAATTTTCAGAGTTCGGCAGCAACGGCTTCTTCGGTTTTGACGATGGTATCGCCATCAAACGTACCAATCAATACCGGAGCAGTAGTCTGTTGGCCATCGTAGATGCTGAGCAATACCTCTTGGTTGCTGGGAACGTCAGCTTGTTGCAAAGCAGCTACCAGCGATGCTTCGTTGATCACCGGCAGTTGGTTATATCCACCTTCCGGTTTCCGGTAGGGCAGCTTGCGCAACACGGACCAGGTGCCATTGACATTCACGGCATAAGAAGGCTCTTCCTTAATCATTCCGTTGTGAACCTCTTCATTGTTCAGCACTACCATCAGGTGTACCCGCGACCCGGTGTGGGCCGACGGCTGAATACTGGAGCAACTTCCCATAATCAACATGCTTGATACCAGCAGGGCTCCGATCAGGGTTTCTTCGATTCTTATCAGCGTTTTCATATAGTGCCGGGGTTTTGCCCCCTGTTTGATGACTCAAAGATGGCAGGTGCACACCCCCCCAGCCGACAGTGAAAACCGGATAAATGAAAATTCAGGAATAAGGGCGGGTCGTAGGGGTCGATGGACAAATACCTTAAAATTGAGCTTGAATCGCTGTTTTTGGCTGAGAATTTGTCGGGGTAAACCCGGAGGAAATCTTACCGCAAGGGCGCAAGGGCGCGGGGGTAAGGATCGCTCCGCTGTTCCCTGCTTGTAAGGTAGATTTGTCAAAGTCCATGTATTGTCTGCGCCTTTGCGTCCCTACGGTTAATGTATTTCGACCGCAGGCGAGCAAATCTGTCCGAAGGCGAACAGGCCATATGGATATAAAGCCCAAATTCGGCCTCTGGCGCTTTGGCACACTTATTCGATGTAAATCGACAAAACATATCCGATATGTTCGCAAGCCGATTCAAAATCATCCTCAGAAGCCTCTGGAAAAACAAAGGCACCTCCTTCATCAACCTTTTCGGACTCACGATCGGACTAAGCTCCTGCTTGCTGATCTTCCTCTATATCGGCTATCAGTTCAGCTACGACAACTTCCAGGAGAAAGGCGACCGCATCGCCCGGGTGATCATGGAGTACCGCTTTGACGGAAGTCCCAACACCACCAAGGGCAACTTCACCAGCACCAAGGTGGCACCTGTGTTTCCCCGCATGTTCCCGGAAGTATTGAAAGGTGTAAGGCTCAACGATTCAGAACGTATACTCCTGCTCAACAACCAGCCCATTAAAGAATCCAATTTCCTGTACGCGGACTCCACTTTCTTTGATCTCTTCCACTACGAACTGCTTCAGGGAAATCCCGCCAAATTGCTCAACGGACCTAACCAACTTGTCCTTACGGAATCTTCTGCGAGAAAGTACTTCGGCCAGGAAAGTCCGCTGGGCAAACTCATCCTGCCCGCAGGCGAAGGCAAACCGTTCGAAGTGACGGGCGTCATCCGCGACTACCCGGCCAACTCTCAGATCAGGTTCGACTTCCTCGCTTCGTTCTCCTCACTGGGTGCCAACCAGGAAGAAACCTATTTTGAGGCCAACTACACGACATACTTGTTGCTGCAATCTCCGGATGCCTTCAACACGCTTCCTGAAAAGGTAGCACCCTACATGAAGAAAGAAATGGCCGGCTCCGGTGCCACCATCAACTTCTCCTTTGAGCCTTTTAACGATATCCATTTGCGTTCACCCTATGTGGCCATGGTACCCAATGCCAGCATGGACTATTTGTACATCCTGGCGGGCGTAGCCGTTCTCATTTTATTGATTGTGTCGTTCACGTACATCAACGTCAACACGGCCCGGTCCATCGAACGCGCGCGTGAAGTGGGTGTGCGCAAAGTAGTAGGCTCTTCCCGGCAGCAAATCTTCTGGCAGTTCATTGGGGAATCATTCTTCCTTTGTGCAGCCTCGGTAGTCATCAGTTTTCAGGTGGCCGCCCTGGCCCTGCCGTGGTTCAATCAGCTTACTGAAGAACAATTGTCTGTCG
>DNZD01000350.1 GCA_003504855.1 Cytophagales bacterium | reverse complement strand
GATGGAACCCAACAGGATACAAGCGCCGGCCGGGAGCAACAACAAGCCATTGCCCTGATAATGCAAGCCCATTTCCGACCAAACCTTATATCCAAATAATGATCCGGCACCAAAGAGTTCGCGAACGAAAGCGAGGATCATCAGGATCAATCCATAACCCAGTCCGTTTCCAATTCCATCCAAAAACGAAGGCCAGGGCTTGTTACCCATGGCATAAGCTTCCAGACGTCCCATTACAATACAGTTTGTGATGATCAACCCCACAAACACAGACAACTGCTTGGAGACATCATACACATATGCTTTCAGAATCTGATCCACCAGGATTACCCACAGCGACACGATGGCCAGCTGAACGATAATGCGGATCCGGGAAGGAATGCTGTTTCGCATCATGGAGATTACCACGTTGGAGCAAGCCGTTACAATGGTGAGTCCGAGGGACATCACAAAGGCCGGCTTCATCTGGGTGGTTACGGCCAGGGCAGAACACACACCGAGAATCTGCACCGTTACCGGGTTATCCATATCCAACGGATTGGAAATGAGCTTACGGTTCTTCTTGGAGAAGAGCGGCTCCGATTTTTTCGGGGCTACTTCTACTACTTCTGCTGTTTCTGTGCTCATAAAGATGCTGTTTTAGAACCTTCGGAATGCTTCTTCAAATACTTCTCGTAACAAGTAAGATAATCCTTCAACATGTTGTTGACTCCCTTTCCAGTTAGGGTAGCGCCGGACATACCATCCACTTTGTGCGGGCTGTCGGCATAGTCGTGACCCTCACCCTTCTGAATAACGACGGAAACGAGGTTGCCATTGTCAAAGATCGCCTTATCCTTAAATCTAGCCTGAATTTCTTCGGATTCGATGCGGGCGCCCAGACCAGGCGTTTCGCCGGCATGCTGAAACTTAACGCCCTGAATGGTGTTAAAATCGGATTTCACGGCAACATACCCCCAGATGTTGTTCCAGAGACCATAACCATACACGGGCATAACCGCAAATTCCACATGACCTGAGTCACTGCGGAATTCATACACCGGGAGCAGGCGATCTTTGGGTGCTTTCTTGTACTCTGCCGCGATCACCACATCTTCCGGCTTCAACCCTTCTTTTACGGCACCTTCAAAATCAATGACAAACCCATTGACTTTACGTTTGTACATTTCATTAATATCATCACCCTCGTTGAGCGTGAGCACGGAGGACAAGATGTTCTGCTTTTGCTCCATGGCAATGTTGGCATCCTGTTTTTCCTTCAGACTGGTGGAAGCAAAAGCCAGCAGGCCACCGCACACGATGGTAATTGCGGCGGAGTATAAAACGATGTAAAGATTAGACTGTCGCACGTTGTATTCTTCTTTTTTTGTTAGCAGATACTACAAAATAATCGATCAGCGGAGCGAAAACGTTCATCAACAGAATCGCCAGCATAATACCCTCCGGATAAGCCGGATTGTATACCCGAATCAGCACGGTGAATACACCAATCAGAAACCCATAAATCCATTTTCCGGTCTCGGTTTGAGCAGCGGTAACCGGATCAGTTGCCATGAATACGGCACCAAAAGCCAGACCACCAATTACCAGGTGATACTGGGGAGGCATCTGTGAGAAGGGAGTTGATCCAGCGGCATTCAGGAAGAAGCCCATGGCCAATGCACCAGCAAATACACTGAAAATGATCTTCCAGCTTCCCACACCGGTGATCACGAGAATGGCTGCACCAATCAGGCACATCAGCGTAGAGGTTTCTCCGATGCAACCTGGCATCACACCCAGAAACATATTCCAAAAGTCATAGATACCATCAGCCCAACCTGCACCAAATGTGTTGAGGTCCGTCACCACATTGCCCGTAGATTGTGCGGCGATGGCGAGGGGTGTTGCACCAGAATATCCGGCAACCGTCTTCGATCCTTCCCCGAGCACCGTCCAAACTTCACCTGAAATCTGCGAAGGGTATGCGAAATACAAGAATGCCCGGGCCGTGAGGGCCACATTCAATACGTTCATACCCGTACCACCAAATGCCTCCTTGCCGATTACAACAGCAAATGCCGTGGCGATGGCTACCTGCCAGAGCGGAATGTCTGCAGGCATCACGAGCGGAATCAACATACCCGTCACGAGGAAACCTTCGTTCACCGGGTGGCGACGCAGGGTGGAGAAAACAAATTCAATACCCAGTCCTACAGCATAAGCCACGATAATGATGGGAACCGTTTTGACCATACCCAGCATGAACTTCTCACTGAAGGTGGCTGCCTGACCGATGGCCAGAAAATGCTGATGGCCTACGTTCCACATGCCAAACACCAGGCAGGGCAACATGGCTATCACCACCGTCATCATCAACCTTTTGAGGTCGACGGCATCACGCACCTGCACGCCTTTAGCGCCGGTGGTGGTAGCAGGGGAAAACAAGAACGTATCAAACGCCTCATAGGCAAAATAGAATTTCTCCCACTTACCTCCCTTTTCAAAATTGTGCTTGACGGAATCAAGCTGGTTTCTCAAAAACTTCATAGGTCACTTAGCTCAATCTGATCAATTCAAGTCCTTCGCGAACAATCTCCTGGATGTCGTGCTTGGAGACGTCAACAAACTCGCAGAGGGCGAGGTCTTCTTCAATAACTTCATAGATTCCCAGGGCCTCCATCTCATCAATATCATCCGCCAGGATGCTCTTGATCAGGTAGGTGGGAAGGATGTCCATGGGAACCACTTGTTCAAACACGCCTGTTTCTACAAATGAACGATGTTCACCGTGTGTGTTGGTATCCAGTTTATATTCTTTGCCTGGCATGAGGAACGAGAAAAGTCCCCAGGCGCGGTGCATACTCAGTTTGTTGCTGCCTGGCGTGATCCATCCCAGGAACTCGTGATGGTCGCCTTCGGGCAATACAGTCAACTGGTGGTCATAGAAACCAAGGTGACCCTCCGCTCCGATGTTAGTGCCGGTGAGCGGGTTGCCGGAGATATAGCGGGCATGGCTGCTGTTCACATTATTGGCAACCAATTTCTTAATCGAAGCTCCTGAAACGGTCTTATAATATTGTGGTGTCTTCACTTCAGATCCAACCACCGCAACAATTTTGCTGGCATCATACTGGCCGGTGAGAAACAGCCTGCCAATCTGAATAACACCGAATGGATTGATTGTCCAGACAATATCACCTTTGTTGATCGGGTCAATGTGGTGAATCTGCACACCCACACACCCTGCCGGGTGCGGACCCGAAAACTTATTCACTTCAGCACCTTTCACCTGAGAGAATACCGTGGAGATTTCACTGGTGGTGTGCGTATTGACGTGCACGGCTCCCGGGGTAAGCCGCTTCAACACATCGATACCGGCCTGGAAGAATTGGTCCTGGCCACGGAATAAAATACTGTAATCAGGCGCGAGGGGCGCTGTATCGAAGGCTGAAATATGAATGGCTTTGGGTGTTACCGCCGGATCAGCGATGATGCCAAACGGACGCTGCACAAGATTGAGCCAGCTTCCCGATGCGAGCATTTGCGACTTCACATCCTCGGCAGACAAGTTAGCAATCTCCGATATGGAGTACTTATTGAATGCCGCGGACTGGCTGACCTTGTCGGCCAAAATTTTCACCTCAAGCAGCGCGCGCTTTTCACCACGCTTAATCTCCACCACTTCACCGGAGACCGGAGAGGTGAACTGGACATTTTCATGGCGCTTGTCGTGAAACAATGGGGTACCGGCTTTTACCGAATCACCCTCCTTCACCACCACCTTGGGCATATACACCCCATGAAAGTCAGTTGGCTTGACAGACACCGTTTCAGCGGGTTCAATTTCAACGATTTTGGGGGCTGCTTTGCCGGCGAGATTAATGGTAAATCCCTTCTTGAGACGAATAAATTTGCCCATGGATATAATTGGCAATTAAATAGATTTAGGCCGGGGCAAAATTAGCAATTATCTCTGCCTGACAAGGGCTTTGTGGCCTTTTGTTAGCCGTTTTTACGCGAGTGGGATGCCCCCTATTTTCGGGCTCCGAGCATGCGGGAAATCGCCAGGCGAATGACGTCATCCACCTCCTCATCAATGGTAATATGCGTCGTGTCGATGACGATCGCATCAGCCGCCTTCCGCAGCGGGCTCTCGGCCCGGGTGCTGTCAATTTTATCCCTTTTGGTCAGGTTCTCCACGATCGCGTCTATCTCTACGAGTTCCTCGCGTTCCAGCAGTTCCTGTTGACGTCGGAAAGCGCGCACCATGATATCGGCGGTGAGGAATATCTTTAATTCTGCATCCGGAAATACGACAGTGCCAATGTCCCGGCCATCCATGACGATGCCCCGCTCCTTGCCCATCCGCCGTTGCTGATCCACCATCGCCCGACGAACCGTCGCGAGTGTGCTCACCTGGCTGACATTTTCGGAGATACGCATTTCACGTATTTCACGTTCAACAATGATTCCGTTCAGGAATGTTTCAGTTTTCCCCTTGCTATTGATCTGGAAAGAGATCCGGATTTGCTCCAACGCCCGGTTTACCTCCTTAGGGTTGGTAAGGGAAACATGCCGCTCCATGAAATAGAGGGTCACCGCCCGGTACATCGCACCGGAATCAATATACCGGTACCCCAGCTCACGGGCCACCTCTTTTGCAGTAGTACTTTTTCCGCAGGCCGAATAGCCATCAATGGCAATAATGATCTTTCGCATACCTCAGCAATCCTTTCTCGGACAAGGAATAGGCTTTCCGGGTTTTAATTTCTTGTGCTGATGGTGTGTCGATGCGCATGAGACTATCATACAGGCAGCCACCAGGGTAAACAATATCCGTCGAAATGTGATCAATGACATGGGCATGGCTCAAATCAAAAGTAACTCATTTTAGAGCAGAGCTCAAGTAAAATTCGATGATCAGGCATCCAGTTTGCCATGGTAGCTCATCCTGAATCCGATCTTTTGGCCTCCACCCAACTCCTGGGTCTTCTCAATTTTCTGAAGCAGGGTGATGAACTTAACCTGTGGATACGGGGGTGCCATCAGGTCGTTTTCGATGGCCAGTGTGAGCGCAAGCTTCACGAGGATATTTAGGTCGCTCTCACTGAGCGGCGCCGGAGAAATCTGGCTGAATACAACTCCCAATTTGCCTTCCCCCTCTACAATGTAACGCCCTTCGTGATTTACCAGCAGCCGGGCCAACAGATAACCGGGATCATTGACCCGGTTATACTTGATAGAATCCGACATGAAATTATAAATCATGATCTGACCGAAGTACCGGTTGATTTCCTTTTCGCGGATATACGGGTCCTTCATCACTTCGCTCTCCTCTTCGAAGGTGACGATATTGGTATGGAGCACAAATACCAGCATGTCGCCGGCTAGCTTGATTTGAAACTCATGGTCGTTGATTTTCTTGAAATCAATCGTAACATCCTGATCGCCGGGCTTTGATTTTTTCTTCAATTCTCCGGTCACCCGTTTGGCCTCTTTGCTCAGCTGGTCAAACGCAGCCAGCAGGTTCTTATAGGTGATTTGCTTGGCCGTCGACTTGTTTTCCAGCATGCGTTGAATCCGGTCCAACGGGTCCTGCTCCTGCTCCATGGTCTTTGTCTAATAAGTGCGTAATTTAGGCATTCAAATAATCTCCCCATTTATATGGACGCAAATCAGGAAGGAAAGGCAGAAAAATTCTTTAAAGAGTTTGGTAAGAAGCTGGATGGATTTCTGGTGGAAGCGCAGGAAGCCGGGACCCGGGTTGAAACGGATTTGAAAAAGAAATATGAAGAACTGCGTGCTGCCGCAGAGAAACTCAAAAAGGAAACCCAGGACAAGGAAAAGTGGAAGGAAGTAGAGGCCAGCCTGAAGAAAGCCGCTGAGGAATTAGAGAATGCAGCCAAAGCAGCTTTTCGCAAGACAAGTAAATAGTAAGTGGTAAGTAGTCAGTGGTACATCCACTACTTACTACTTACTACTTACTACTTACCACCCACTATATTTTAACGGTCTTCCACGTTCCTCTCCGGAACAGCAGAATGGCAATGATGGCAAGGACCGATTCCGCAATGGCAATGGCCCAGAATGCGCCGGACGCTCCGAAGTCAAGCTTCATCGCCAACATATAAGCCAACGGAATCTGAAACATCCAGTACCCAAATAAATTCAGAATGGTAGGCGTGCGCGAGTCACCCGCACCATTGAACGCCTGAACGATCACCATACCGTACCCAAAGAACACATAACCAAACGCAACGATGCGGAGGCATTGGGCGCCGTAGTCAATCACCTGTTGATCTTTAGAAAACACACCCATGATAGGCTCTGAGACGAAGTAGAATACAATCGAGATGAGTCCGAGAAAAATCATGTTCAGGAATCCTGCTTTCCACACGGATTGCTCGGCGCGCTCCGGATGGCCCGCACCCAGGTTTTGTCCAACCAGTGTTGCGGCCGCATTGGCCATACCCCATGAAGGCAGGATGGTGAAGATAATTACCCGGATGGCTATCTGATATCCGGCAAATGAAGCGCTTCCAAAGTTGACCACAATGCGGGCAAGAAAGAGCCAACTGGCCGTAGAGATAAGAAACTGACCAACGTTGCCCGCAGAGACTTTCAATAGTCGAACAATAATGTCCGTATCAATTCGAACATTCTCTTTATGAATTTTAATGATACCCCGGTCACCCATCAGGTAATACACCTGATAGAGCACACCAGCGGCGCGACCGATATTGGTTGCAATGGCGGCACCCTCCACCCCAATAGCGGGTATCGGGCCCCAGCCAAAAATCAGGATCGGATCGAGGATCATGTTCAGGATATTGGCTATCCACAAGGATTGCATGGCGATGGCAGCATTGCCGGCTCCCCGGAAGATGGCATTCACCAGGAAGAGCAATACGATGGTAATGTTGCCCCCCAGCATCCAAAGGGTATATCGGGATCCGACCGCAATGACTTCATCCGACGCACCCATGAGGTGAAGAATGTCCTCATAAAATACGATTCCGGTGAAACCAACAACAACGGCGATGATTAGTCCGATATACAGGGCATTGACGGCGGCCACAGCGGCACCGGGAGCATCTTTCTCACCGATGCGTCGGGCGACCATGGCAGTAGCCGCCATACCGAGCCCCATGGCGAGGGAGTAGACGATGCCGATCACGGATTCGGTAAGCCCCACCGCCGTGACGGCATTGTTATCGTGCAGTTTGCTGATGAAGAAAATATCGACAACGGCCAGCAAGGACTCCATGGCCATTTCCAGGATCATGGGTATCGATAAGAGAAAAATGGCGCGGTTGATACTGCCTTCGGTATAGTTTTGTTCTTCGCCTTTCAGGGCTTGCCAAAACAAGGAGAAGACTGATGATGATTTGTTATTTTGAGTCATGTGTTACGCTTATATATGAATAATGCAGAAGCATCCCCCCGCAGCGGGATTGGAAATTTGACGTCACGTCAAATCAAAACAAGAGCTTCATAGGCGTAACTGACCTGTAAAGTCAGGTAATACGGTAAAGATGGAGAAAAGTTACCATTCCTGAGAATAACCTCAAATTCCGGGCCTGATTGCCCAAAATCCGGACATAGAATCCAGGCGGCGCGTAATAAATCCGGGGCCCTTTAAACTTTATCCGATCTTTATTCATCATAACCCGGAATTACTTCCAACAAGCAACAACCATCAGGCCTATGCTCAAGAATTATGTCCGCATCGCCATCCGCAGCCTGGCCCGTCACCGGCTTTATGGATTTATCAACGCCTTCGGTCTCAGCACGGGCATCGCCTTTTGCGTGTTAATCTACTTATACATCCGCGATGAGCAGAGTTTTGACCAGTGGCATACCAACAAGGACTTTCTGTACCGGATGGAAGGAAAGAGCTATGACACCTGGAGAAATCAAAGTGCAGATCCCTACAACACGATGGCCTGGTTACAGACCGGACTTGGCCCGGCACTGAAAACAGACCTCTCGGAAGTAAAATATGCGACAAGATATAATGCAGATTACCCGGGTACCCTCCGGTACGGCGACAAAGTCTTCACCGAAAAGGCAACATATGTGGATGCCGACTTCTTTACCATGTTTTCATTCCGCATTCTCAAAGGGAATCCCGACAAACTCTTCAAGTCTGCTGCTGAAGTTGTCATGACCGAGCAGGTCGCACGCCGATACTTTGGGGATCAGGAGCCGCTCGGCAAGACCATTGAGTTTGAAA
>DNZD01000063.1 GCA_003504855.1 Cytophagales bacterium | reverse complement strand
TCGTGATTACTCATGGTACTTCACCTTCAAATTAAAATGTTGGCGCAGTTTATCCAGCGCCCGGTATGTTCTCATCTTGGCACCACTCTCGGTGATGTCCAGAATAAATGCAATTTCGCGAAAGTCTTTATCTTCAAAGAAGCGAAGCTCCAAAACCTGTAGCATATCGGTGGGCAGGTCCTTGAGGTAGGTAAGCAATCGCTGAACGACCTCTTCATCCCATACCTCTTCACTGCGCTCCACCAGCTCGCGCACCCTGATTTCTTCCAGGCTAAAAACCTTCCGACCCTTGTTCTTGCGCCAGAATTTGTTCACCTCGTTGGTGGCAATCTTCTACAACCAGGCGGAGAAGGGTACACCCCGGAATTGATACTTCGGCAGGTGATGCAGGGCGTTGACGAAAGTCTGGGAACACAAGTCCCCGGCAATATCTTCATCATCCGTCTGGCGCAGGAGAAAATTATAAATGCGATCGAAATACTTTTCATACAACTCCCCAAAGGCACGCGGGTCTGACTTCGATCGTTCGACGATGGTGTTCTCCCGGCGAATTTCATCCTCCGTCATGGGGGTGGGGTTGTCTGCTCTATAATGCACCGAAGGTAAGTTAGTCACAATATTATTTCAGGCGGTTTAGCTACCTTCGTCAGATACCCTGCACTTATGAAAACCAGCTTTTATGTCGGACTGATCATGGCTGTTGTGGCCTGCAATGCCCCCGAAGCATCCCGCGAGGAAATCCTGGCAGCGGACCGGGCATTCAGCAAACTTAGCAGCGAAAAGGGCTTGACCGAAGCATTTCTCGCCTTCGCCGCCGATGACCTCATCAAACCATCGGAGGGACAACAACCGGTGTTTGGCAAGGAAGCCTTGCGCGGTTCACTGCAGGGAGCTAACGCTGAGTCTGCATACCGCCTTACCTGGGAACCCCTTCGCGCAGAAGTATCCGGAGACATCGGCTATACTTTTGGTGCATGGACCCGCCAGAAAATTAATGCAACTCCATCAGACTCCACCTTGTATGGCAATTATGTCACCATCTGGAAACGACAAGCTGATGGCTCGTGGAAATGGGTACTCGATACCGGCAATGCCACACCGGGGTTGACTACACTGCCTAAATAGAATTTCATTTTCTGGTGATGGGTATGCGCTGTTGGATCACGATCATTGGGTTGGCTTTCGCCACCGTTACTTACGGGCAGCAATTCTCGTTGCGGCAGTATACTGCCATCGATGGCTTGCCTCAATCCCAGGTCAATGCCATTCTTGAAGACAGCTATGGCTACCTGTGGATTGGTACATCCGGCGGTGGCTTGGCCCGTTTCGATGGCAAGGAATTCAAAGTGTACTCCACACTTGATGGGTTGTTGAGTAATGTGGTCACCTCACTATTCATTGATTCAAAACAAAACATCTGGGCGGTTCACCCCAGGGGACTGAGTCGCTTCGACGGCATGGAGTTCAAGCGCTTCCAGGCCAGCACCAACAACGAGCGCCTGCGCCGCGTACGCCGGCTGGTGGAATACAACGACACGGTGTTTATGGTTTCGACGCCGGGACTGATCGGAAAAATATACCAGGATTCCGTTTACTACTGGTCGAGAAAGATCTTCCCCGGGAAATCCATCTTCTTCACCCATGTCACGGCCGATCATCGCATTTGCTATTACCTCAGCGACAGTTCCATTGTCACTCCATCTCCCCAGGGTTATCGGCGCTTCTCGCACGCCGCTGTTTTTGGGAAAGTGTACAACATGTTCAACCACGGCGACGAAGTGTGGCTTGATACCGATCAGGGAATGTTCGCCCTTGATCTCAATGCGGGTTCTTTTGCACGTCGTACCAAAGTGGTGGATCGATACATTGTGAGCTATGATCCGGCTGCTGACGCGTATTGGACCCGCGATGAACGAACACTCTTCCGCGAATACCTGGCGGGTGGAAAGATTGTGACTGACACCGTATTGAAAGATGTACCGGTCATGCAGATCCTGCTCGATGCGGAGGGAAATACCTGGTTAGGCAGTGCAGGCAACGGTCTCTATCGCCACTACGCCCGCGACTTTGACCGATGTGGTTCTGATCAGCTCCGTGGCGTGATGGCCATTGAGGTGGATAGCGATGGCGCATCGTGGATAGGAGGGCGGGGGCTGTGGCGCATCCACCATGGTAAAATCCAGACATACCCTTTGCCAAATGGTGATGACGATGGCGTAAGGACCATCAAGAAAGCACCCGATGGCGCACTCTGGGTCGGTTCATTTTCCGGATTGGGCAAGTATCATCCCGATAAAAATAAGTTTACCTGGTACACCCGCGAACATGGCCTCAGTAGCGCTTACATCACCGCACTAGACTTTGATGAGTCGGGCGGAATTTGGATTGGCACCACAGGTGGCGGACTGAATTACCTCATAGGCGATCAGTTTAAGTCTATTGCCAGTCAGCAGGCACTCGGTTCTCAGAACATTGCGTCGCTGCGGTACTTACCAGCATTGAAGACATTGTTTATCGGCACGGAGTTCGGACTCGCACAATTAAAGAATGGGGCTATTGATGCGATCTCGGTTCCTGAGTTTGAGAACACAACGGTTTTGTCATTAGCTGCCTTCCGTGACTCTTTGTTGTTGGTGGGGTCGGGTGGTGCCGGCCTTGCCGTGGTAAACCCCAGGGACGGTAAGCGCCGGATGATCGGCCCGAGAGAAGGACTTCCTTCCGGTTTTGTCTTCTTTGTCGCAGCCGATGAGGGGAGTCGCATATGGGTAGGAACCGAGAAAGGAATCACACAACTCGAACTGGACAGCGCCCTTGAAATTTCTGAGACGCGACACTTTAGTCATGAAAATGGCCTGACAGGCATTGAGACCAACCAGAATGCCTACTATCTATCGCACGACAAAAAGTACTTTGGCCTGATCGACGGGTTATATCAATTCAATGGCCAGCCGACCCGGGTGCTAAAGTCTTATCCGGTTCACCTCACCGACATTGAGATTCAATATGGCCAGATCCCGAGCCGTCAGTTTGGGAAGACCCTGAGTGGTTTCTTCCAGATTCCGGAGTCGCCGGTATTGCCATCGGACTACAACCACATCACTTTTCATTTTGACCGCGTAGACAAGCGCTATCCCGGCAGTGTGCGGTATAAGTACTTCTTGCAGAACTTCGACAAGACCTGGTCACAGCCAACTGCCAACGGACATGTCACCTATGGCAACCTTCCGCCAGGTGAATATGTCTTCATGGTATTGGCCACCAACGAGGAGGGAAGTTGGGATGGAGATCCCCTGCAATACAAACTGTCCATCAAGGAACCATTCTACCGCACAGCAGCTTTCTTTATGACCGTGGGGGGTATGCTTGCTGGTTCGCTCATCTTGTTTATCCTGGTTCGGCTCCGCCGCAATGTATCGAGGTTAATAGAGTTGGAGCATATCCGTCAGCAGGAGCAGGAGTCATTGCGCAAGGAGATCGCCCGGGACTTTCACGATGAAATGGGTAATCAACTTACCCGCATCATCAATTATGTGAGCCTGATGCGACTGACGGGTAACACGGGATCAGGGCAGGATTTATACCACAAGGTGGAGGAGTCAGCAAAGTACTTGTATAATGGTACCCGCGATTTTATTTGGGCCATTGACCCGGTGAATGATGACCTGTCTAAGCTTTTCCTGCACATCCGCGACTTTGGCGAGAAATTGTTTGAAGAAAAGAACATGCAATTCCGCGCTTATAACGAAATTAAGCACAAAGTCCGGTTGCCTTATGGATTTAGCCGGGAAGTGAATCTTATCTTTAAAGAGGCCATGACCAACGCATTCAAGCATTCCGGCGCACAAAACGTTTCGCTGTACCTGCGTGAATTCGAACAGGGCTTTGAAATGGCACTGGAAGACGATGGTGCCGGTTTTGATCCTGAAAAAATTAAGTCGTCAAATGGAATAAAAAACATCCGTTCCAGAGCCGAAAAGATTGAATCTTCGTTAGTATTGTCAAAGATTGATGCGGGACATGGTACCCGCGTTCAGTTGAGATTTACCACTTTTAAAAAGAATGCCTATGATGCCGGTTACCAAAAAACGCGTTCTGATCGTTGAAGACGATGCAGAAATCCGCAACAGTTTTGTATTGATTGTGAACAGCTCCCAGAAGTTTGCCGTCGTGAATGCGTACGGCTCTTGTGAGGAGGCAATCAAACACCTGGCCCAGGACAAACCTGATTATGTGCTGATGGACATTGAGCTGCCGGGTATGAATGGAATTCAAGGCTCTAAAATCATCAAAGACAAAAGTCCGTCCACCGAAATCATTATGGTGACGGTGTATGAAGACAATGAGCAAGTCTTTGAAGCGCTGAAGTCAGGCGCAACTGGCTACATCACCAAGAGCTCCAACCACCTCGAACTGTTGTCGGCCCTCGAAGAAATTTCACGCGGTGGTGCTCCGATGAGCAGCAAGATCGCCCGTATGGTGATCGACAACTTCCACATCAATCCTAATTCTCCGCTCACCAAGCGCGAAACGGAAATCCTGGGCCTGATCTCTGAGGGAAAGACCTACACCCAGATTTCAGAAGAACTCTTTATTTCAAAGGAGACATCAAAAACACACATCAAGAATATTTATTCCAAGCTGCAGGTCAACAGCAAGTCGCAAGCCCTGGCAAAAGCAGCCCAGGAGAAATTGATTTAGGCTTACCTGGGTAAGGTCAAAATCCCTAATCCAAGGTGATTTCCCGGCCGGAGATGCGGTTTATCTTTGATCTATATTTTGGGTAAGGTCAGGTGGTTGCCTTCACAGTCATGGGTGGATTTGGGGCAGCCACCTCTTTTTTTATCCCCCGCCCATCCGGGCCCACCTTGTTAACTCTTCCCTGATTCCTTAGCTTTTGGGGTATTAATCTTACCCTATGCAACGCTACCTCACCATTCTTCTGATCACCGTTTCCTTCGGTGCCATCGCCCAAAAGAAAAAGACCGATCCCGCACCTGCGCCGACACCTGTTGTCACTTCTGCCATAGAAAGCAAGACATCCGGCATGAAGAGAATGCCTGGATTTTTTGAGTGCTACTTCGATGAAAAGCAGGATAAGATGTATCTCGTCATCGACAAGTTTGATACGGAATTCCTCTATATCGAATCCCTCACTGCGGGCGTAGGCTCCAACGACATCGGCCTTGACCGCAACCAACTGGGTCGCGAACGCGTGGTAAAATTCCAACGCCGCGGACCGAAGGTGCTGCTTACGGAAATAAACCTGAACTACCGCGCCATTTCGGATAGCCAGGCGGAACGAAAAGCAGTGGAAGAAGCTTTTGCACAATCTGTCCTGTGGGGATTTGTTGTCGTTGCCGAAGAATCGGGTAAGGTGCTGGTTGATGCCAGCGATTTTCTCTTGCAGGATGCCCATGACGTCATCGGTACCTTGCGCAGCACCCAACAGGGCAGCTACTCCCTCGATAAGTCCCGGTCAGCCTTTTACACACCGCGTACAAAAAACTTTCCCCTGCCCTTGGCGCGGCGCGTCCTTTCGGATGCGAATGAGCAGCCAACCGGTGGATTTTTCCGGGCCGAACTGGGCGGACAGCACTCGCGGCAAGGCTCGAATCGCGTCGAGCACAAGCGTGTTGTCCGGCGGCGATGTGATCTTTTGGGCAGTTGAAGACACCGTCTG
>DNZD01000148.1 GCA_003504855.1 Cytophagales bacterium | reverse complement strand
CCTGATGGCAAATGGCTCACCTTTGATGCGAACACGGGACCTGATCCACTGGATATCGATCGGCGACATATGGTCCGAGTTCCGGTGGACAAGCCTGCTATGGAAGTGTTGACACCAGGCACAGGCCTGGAGTGGACCGGTGTCGTTACCGGAGATGGAACGACCCTGGCGATGATCAGCGCAACACCCCAACGACCACCAGTAACGGCCGTGATGAACTTCAATACGAAAGGAATGATGCGGCTCATGGGTGCCGATCGAATTGTCGCCGGCTATCCGGAAAAGAAGCTCGTAACGCCCAAGCAGGTTATTTTCACCAGTAGTGATGGGGTTGTAGTGCACGGACAATTGTTCGAGCCGTCGGCACCGGCCAGCGGCAAACGGCCTGCGATTATTTATATACATGGCGGCCCTCCGCGCCAAATGCTGCTGGGGTGGCATTATTCTGATTACTATTCGAATGCGTATGCATCAAATCAATACCTGGCGAGTCTTGGATTCACGGTGCTAAGTGTCAATTACCGATTAGGTATAGGCTATGGATTTGATTTTCATCGTCCCGCCAATGCAGGGGTGTGGGGTGCATCTGAGTACCTTGACATCAAGGCGGCAGGACAGTGGCTTGCCAATCAACCTAATATTGATGCAACCAAAATCGGAGTATATGGTGGTTCTTACGGTGGCTTCCTGACTGCGATGGCATTAGCCATGGACTCCAAACTCTTTGCTGCCGGTGTGGATATACACGGTGTTCATGATTGGACGGCCGAACGCATCCGCGGATTTCTCTATCCGGATCGCTTCGAAAAAGCGCCTGATCTCATGAAAGCTTTGGCCATCGGTTGGGATTCTTCACCTGCCTCTCATGTGGCAACCTGGACCTCACCGGTGCTCATCATTCATGCCGATGATGATCGCAATGTTAGGTTTAACCAAAGTACAGATCTGGTGCAGCGGCTTGAAAAGAAAGGTGTACCCATGGAAACCCTGGTGATCGTAGACGACACCCACCATTGGTTCAGGCAAAGCAACTCGGTTACCGTTTATAAGGCTGCCGCGGAATATTTTTCCAGAAAATTGCTGGGTAAACCCCTGCCTGAATGATTTCTATCATAGTGTATGAAGTCCTGATTGGGTAGGTTTATAAAAAATAAATATGAAAGCGCGAATAATATTTTTTGTGTTGTTGACGGCAGGCTTGAGCAGTTGTATGGTGAATATCAAAACCTTGTACGACAAGCAGGCTGACTTTAAATCATATAAGACCTTTTGCTGGATGGATGGATGTGAGTTTAAGATAACGGGTATCGCCCAGGACAGCGCCTTACGGGAAAATGTAAAGCGGGCGATTGTCAGTGAGCTCACCAAACGCGGGTTGACGCAAGACAATAACAACCCTGACCTGTTGGTGGGATTTACCATCACCATGCAGGATGAGAAAGTGATTGTTTATCATCATTCCGCGGATATGCCCTTTTACCGACCTTTTGAGCACGATTCAGATGTCGTGAACTACCTCAAAGGAACGTTGGTTATCGGATTGGCCGATAAGAAGCAGAGCAAGTTGGTGTGGGAATCCTTTGCGGAAAGCTTCATTGACTTTGAGCCCGCACTCGAGCAGGATGAAGTCCTCAAGGGCGTGCGGTTGGTGATGAAACGTTATCCGCCCCGCAAATAATCATGGCAGAAAAAAACACACAGGTACTTGTATCGAAGGAGATTGGAAAAGTCTCCATTTCCATTCTCGAGGCAAAGAAACCCATCGCCGTTCTCGTCATAGCCCATGGAGCAGGAGCGGGTAAGGATCATCCGTTCATGAAAGCCCTGGCGCTGGCTTTTCAAGAGGCAGGGATTACAACCATACGATCCAATTTTCCTTTCATGGAAAACAAAAAGGGAAGGCCAGATACGCCCATCGTGGCGGGTAAGACCATTGCTGCTACCATTTCTTTCGCCGCGAAGAAGTATTCCAAACTGCCGCTCTTCGCAGGAGGGAAGTCCTTTGGAGGACGCATGACTTCACAGCTATTGTCTGTCACACCCGACGAACGCGTTACCGGTATTGTGTTCTTTGGCTTCCCGTTGCATCCACCCGGTACACCTGATACCAAGCGTGCGGAACACTTGGGTAACCTGAAAATTCCATTGCTCTTTCTGCAGGGAACACGCGATGCATTGGCAGAAGAAAAGCTTATGAAAGGCGTGATCAAAAAACTCCCAACCGCAACACTCATGCTACTGGAAGGAGCAGACCATTCCTTCAAGGCGGGCAAGCGTGAGTGGATTGAAGAACTGGCGGTGGCCACAAAGGCCTGGATCGAAGAACTCTAATATCAAATCATGAAATTAAATCTACCAATAACCATAACCCTGATTCTGGGAATCATGCTCCCGGGATGCAAACAGAGCGATATGCAATCAAGTCCGGAAGAAACCCTCATTCGCGAAGCAAGAATCAAATCCAATGAGGCCATCGCTGCCCACGATGCCAAGGCCATGTCTGCGTTCTGGACGAGTGACTTTCATATCATCACGTCAAGAAATTCAGAAATGTCTGGTAAGAATACCAATCGCGAGCGGATGGAAAGTGAGTTCAGCAGTAAACCTGATGTGTTGTACGTGCGAACACCACAGACCATTCAGGTATTTGACGCCTGGAAGATGGCATCTGAGAGTGGGACATGGGCAGGCAGCTGGACTGAGAATGGACAGAAGATTGAACTCACTGGTACCTACATGGCCAAGTGGCATAAATTGGACGGTCCCTGGTTGATTCGCGCAGAAGTGTTCGTTCCGCTTACCTGTACCGGCGGTGCTTACTGCGACAAGTCACCGATTTAGGAAGGTCGTGTAATGATAGCCTCTGCTTCAATCTCGACGAGGTAATCGTCACCAATCAGATCGGCTTGTACCAGCGTGTTCGCAGGTTGAATATCGCGGAATCGTTCACCATGCGCGCGCGCGATAGGTTCCCAATCAGCAATACGTTTTGTAAATATCCTTGTCCGGACAACGTCTTCCAGTTTACTGCCGAGCGACTGGAGGGATCCTTCAATTTTATCGATGATGAAGTGGGCTTGTGCTCCGGCATCTTTGCCACCCACAACCCGGTTGCCCAGTGTGGCTGTCGTGCCGGAGACATAAATGCGGTCGCCTTTGCGGACAGCCCTGCAATAACCTGCCATGTCTTCCCACACGGTACCACTAAATGCCTTGATCCGTCCATCGCTTTCCCGACGGATGGGATAGGGAGCGGGCATACTTTCAACATGATGGCTGAGGTCGCCGGAGGCCGTCAGGAACGGAGGCTTTCGATATTCATCACCGCAGTCGCCCGGTACAGGTTCTAATGTTTGCAACACTTGTCTGATCTCCTTGCGGTCCTGGTCATCGAGTGAGAACTGGAACAATCTCACATTATCGGCCACATGATTGGATGCACCTGGTCGTGCCCCGATGATAATGCCTGCCACCGCAGGTTGCTCGAGCATGTAACGTGATGCCACAGCAGCCACCGTGACACTGTGTTTTTTACCGATGCGATGCAGGACATGCAATAAATCCTGAAACCTGCTCCATCCGCCAACAATGTCAATGAAGCGCTTGTATTTCATCAATGACCAGGAGCTGAGCTTATCACTGGCGGGTTCAGGTTGGTCCATCCATTTGTCGGAAAGAAATCCACCCGCCAGCGTTCCAAAAGCAAGCAGATGGATCCGTCGTTGTTGGCAGTAGGCAGTCATAGCGCCGGATGCCCGTTGATCGAGCAGCGAGTAACACACTTGATTGGTTGCAATAGGTATGCCGCTTTCCACCACCATGCGCAGGTGCGCTGTATCGGTATTCGTCAGTCCCAGATGGCGAATGCGTCCTTCCCGCCGTAATTCATCAAGCCAGAACATACATTTCAGCCACGATGGATCCGCATAGTTCCAGCTGTGGAATTGAAGCAAGTCGATAGCCTGCGTATTCAGCCGGGAGCATGCCAGGTCAATGGCCTTTTTGACCTCGGTCCGGGACCGAGTTCCTGGTGCGGGCACCCACTTGGTGAGCAACTGCACTGCAGACGGTGCGATAGCCTTATAGCGTCCGGCGATGATTTCGGCGGAGCCATAATGATCGGCCATATCAAACGTGGTCAATCCGGCTTCCCCATAAGGCATCATGGCCCTTGCCGTGGTGTCAGGATCCAGAACCCTGCCGTCCTTTTCCATATCAGCGATTTGCCAAAGACCGGTTACAAGTCTTGAGATGGCAAGACCAGGCGCAATTTCCAGGGAGGGGATGGAGTGAGTCATTCAGGTGGAAGTCTGGAGAATTTTTCTTTCGGATGGGCAGATGATCGCCAGTGTTGAATAAAGATAATTGATCCCGTGATCATCACCGCGATCCAAACCAGGGTGGTGCTGAGGTACCAGGGCACATCCGATGTCAGGTCTTTCTGCACGTGGATGATGAGGAATAACAGTAATGCGGCGATCGAGCCCCAGCCCAGCAGCATTCGTTGCATTGGTGACCGGAACAACGTCATGGCTCCTGCCAGCGCCGGGTTGTGTTTGCCAATCGTGAGCAACGTGACTGCCATCAGCAGGAAGTTCACCAGCATGGATGTGACAAGTATATCGACACCAAGAAAAAAGTCTCCGGCCAGGTGACTGCCCACTATTCCAAAACTCGCAACAACACCGGAAATCAGCAAAGCAACATGAGGCGTTTTGAATCGGGGATGGATCCGCGTGACGGATAGCGGGAACATCCCGTCTTCAGCCCAGGAGAACATGAGCCTTGAAACAGATAGCAACATCGCCGGCAAGTCGTTGGTCAACGCTACTGCCGCACCAGCCACCATCGCCACCGTCCAGCCGGGTGTAAGAAAATAACGCATCAAGGCAGGTGCCGTAATGTCATGACGTAAAGCTTCGTCGGCTATAAATTGCCACGGAACGGCGTGATACACTGCTGAAGTAAATAACAAATAGAACGAGCCTACCACACCGACAGAAAGTCCTATAGCCAGGGGTAGATTTCTTTGCGGGTTTTTGGCCTCTCCGCCAGCCTGTGCGATGGAATCAAATCCAATGAAACTGGCGAAAAGTACGGCGGCACCCGACCACACGATATTCCATGAAAATGAAGCTGAAGTACCCGGCTGCCATGACTGGCCGCTTTCACTCAGGTTTCGTTGGAAGTCGGCATGATCAAATGAGAATCCGGCAACGATGACAATGGCGCCTAATACAAACATGAGGATCATCAGAGGGATTACCGTTCGTTCATAGGCTTTAGCCCCGCGGATGTTGATTAATACAAATATACATAGTAATAACAAAGACACGCTGACCCTGATCCATCCTGTATCCAGGAAGTGGGATACTTCAGGAAATTCCAAAGCAGTGCTGATGTCGCGAAAGAACGGTGGGATAACGTAAGACACCACGCCAATGGCGATGCACAACCCGAACCACTGGGAGAAGCTGGCCACAAAACCCAGGTAGGGGCTGAGGCCACGGCTGGCATACACATAGCTTCCTCCGGCACGGGGCATGGCCGAAGCCAGCGTTGCATAACAAAATGCGGCCAATATCGCAGGCACAGCTGCCAGGATGAAGGCAGGTACAACGTACGGTCCGATGCCCGGCACACTGCGCTGAATCATGAACGGCACTACATAGATGGAAGCACCCAGCATCGAACAGATTCCTGTTGCTGCCAGGCCCGCCAAACCAAGTTGGCGGCTAAGTCCGGAAGCAGATGTCGGTGTTGTATTCATTACAAATTGCAAAGAAGGAAAAGTGCAAGCGCTTTCCTACTCTCTGGCTGTGCGTATCTTTGCGCCTCATTTTATCCAAAAGACGTGAATTTTCTCTCTGCTGAGCTTATTTCCAAGTCCTACAATGACAAGTGGCTGTTCCGTGACATCTCCATCGGCATCTCCCAGGGTGAAAAATTTGCCCTGGTGGGTAATAATGGCACCGGTAAATCAACTTTACTGCGCATTCTGACCGGCGAGGTTAATTCCGATAGCGGTAAGGTTGTTACGCGGGAAGGAGTGAGGTTGGGCTTTCTTACCCAACAGCCTTCCGTGCCTCCAGATACCCTGGTGAAAGAT
>DNZD01000380.1 GCA_003504855.1 Cytophagales bacterium | reverse complement strand
GTTCAAGGTGTATGTAAACGATCGGGCGCTAGCGCGGGTATTGATCCAGGATACTGACCAGCCCCAGGCATTCTCCATTGATGCCGCATGGAAGAAGAGTCCGCTGGAGATTCACCGCGGCGACCGGATTCGTTTTGAGATTGAAGAGATTTACAAGGGCGATCGTTACAACGATACCGTGATTTCTTATTTTGTACCTACGGGCAATTGCGGATAGGAATTGAACGAGTCAGGCGATGTCATCGAATAAGGTAGTTCTGAGCCGGGTTGATCGGGCCGGTATGGAGCAGCTCGCACACGTCAAGGGTGGTGCGTTGTTGAGATCCGGACAAAAAGTATTTTTTGCCCCGGACGCACAGGACAACGCTTATGTGTATGATGCAACGTTGCTGGACTTTTTGTTGGAGTGGGGGAATACTTCTTACGTCCTTACCCCGGAGCAGCAGGTGGTTGTAGCGGGCGCTGAGATGGCCAATGACATTCCGATGCGTTGTGAGTTGAAGAATGGTGTCGTATACGCTTTATGTGAGTTGAGTTTTATCGATCATCCGCCGCATCCTCATTTTTTTGAAGGACGCGAGAAGTGGTATTATCTCAATGAAGTGGCTTCGATGCAATTGTGTCCGCAATATGTGCCGATGCGGGTGATGAAGGAATTGGAGGAGGTAGTGCGGTTTAACAAGCGGTTGATTGAGCGGTTGAAGAAGATTGGTGGTTCGCACGATCCGCGCGGTTTGATGAGGTGGCGAAGGAGCACCGCTATGTATTGGTGCGGGATGCCCGGGGCGTGCTGTACAAGTTTGATGATTTGCTGGGGCCTTATATTGAGAACAATACGATTCCGGCCGCCGAGTTTGAGTTGGTGCATCGGCCCAGGGTAGCTCAAACAGAGCTGGCACGTAACATATCCTATTTTGATTACAACGAAAGATCCCCCCGACCTGACGGGGAGGTTTCCGTGGTAAAGATTTTTGCAGACCGCAGCCGTGTGAAGTCAGGAGCCCCTTAGTCTTTTATGCATCTGATGGAAAGCCCTTCGTCGGGTTTTGCTGTTGGCTTGGTTCTGAGTTCGGTTAACGAATTGGTAAGGTAGAAGAAGAACCCCGGGTCAGAGCTCCACCAATAGCCATCTGTTCCCATGTCATTGAATATTCCATTATGCCTTGAACCACCTGGGATACCAGTAAATCCGCTGGAATTGTCGCCGCCTTCATTAGGGGTAATCCAGTGTGCGGTCCCTTTTTCCTTCATTTTACCGCCAGCTGTGTTTACTCCGCCCAAAGCTGCCCCCAGTGCCAACCATTCTCCGTTTGATGGTATATGCCAGCCGGACGGACAAATACCGCGTTGGTCAAGCTTCACATATTCATTGTACAGGTGCCCGTAGAATTCTCCATTCGAGGATTTATTTTCATAATCGCAGTATGCCCCGGCTGTTTCTGCAGACCAATTGGCATCCGAAAGTCCTGTCAAGAGTGCTGCACCGTTTTGGTATCTGGTTGACTTCAGGTTTTCTGCCATCCACGTCTTCCCGCCAATTACAATTGTCTTATATGTATTTCCATCGTTATCGGTGACAGTTCCAAACGTGGATGACCCGAAATCGATGGGCTTTATTGTGATGGGTGTTGGAACAGCAGGCACCGGGTCTGCATCTTTTTTCTTACAGTTTGTAACGGACACAACAAGGATTCCGATGATTAGGTATTTGGATATGTGATTTTTCATTTTTACGGTGGTTGTTGATGAAAGAATTTATGGCAAGTTATTTCCAGGAGTTATCGCAATCATTACCCAGGACAAGTGATTTGCAGGCAAATAGTGATATGAATTTCGAATCATGATTCATGATGAAACCTGGTCTCGGTACAGGCAACTGTGATTTTTCACGTAACATGTGTGATGGATTTAGACCATTGAAAGAAAAATAAACAGAAAGCCCCTGCTTGCAGGGGCTTTCTCATTTAAGAGTCACGAAGAGATTTCTTTAACCTGTTAAGAATTGAGAGCGTATTATTTTCTAACCTAAACAAGCTATGAAGAAGATTCTACTACCGTTGTTCTTAAACTTGGTTCAAATATAGCTTCATTGGTTTTGCAGCGAATCACCCTAAAAGTGTGTCACCGGCTGTGGGTTATTCTTTTTTGAAAACCATCGCTTGAAAATGGTGACGCCTTTTTCGGGTGATTCATTGAGCGCCCATTTGCCACACCTTTGGTAAAAGTGAAAATCACTTTTAGGATAAACTAAATCAAAACCTATGAAGAAGATTGTACGATTGTGCTTCTTGTTTGTTTTTGTGCTGAGCAGCGCTATGGCACAAGAGCGAATTGTAACAGGCAAGGTTACCTCCGCCGAAGATGGTAGCACATTGCCTGGCGTTAACGTAGTTGTCAAGGGAACGACGAATGGTACGGTAACAGATGTGGATGGAAACTACAAGCTGGCCATTCCGGGTAGTGGAGGAAATTTGGTATTTTCCTTTATTGGCCTGGCCACGCAGGAGGTGGGAATTGGCGATCGATCAGTCATTGATATCGCTCTTTCCCTTGATGTGAAGCAATTGTCTGAAGTTGTTGTCACCGCGCAAGGAATTGAGCGTGAGCAAAAGGCCCTCGGATATGCGCAGACCACCATATCCTCTGCCACACTCAATAACAAGCCTGAAACTGATATCGGCAGGGCGCTGCAAGGCAGGACACCCGGACTTCAGATCCTGAATTCCTCGGGGATGTCTGGTTCCTCTTCCAAGATTACCATCAGAGGCACAAGCACGATTACTGGCAATTCTCAACCGCTTTGGGTGGTAAACGGAGTTCCCATTAACACAGATCAAAACAGCATAACATCAGATTATCGCGATGGAGCGGTGTCACCTACCCGTTTTCTGGATATTGATCCAAATAATATTGAATCAATTTCTGTTTTGCGCGGGCTGAATGCCACCACGTTGTATGGATCGCAAGGAAGAAACGGAGTAATTCTCGTGCAGACCAAAACCGGAGCAACCAAAGGGGCACAAAATAGATTTTCAGGATCAGTAACACAGTCTTACTTCACAGTGCAAGCCATTCTGCCGGAATATCAGAATAAGTGGGCCAATGGTTTCGACGGAGCTTACGGTGAATTTTTTAGCAACTGGGGAAGTTTGTTTGATGGAAAGCCGACACAGTTCCGTCACCCCTACTTTGAATGGGCAAACACCTTTCCGGAACATCCGGAATTTAGCGTATCTGCTTCAACGGTGCAGCCAGGTCAAACATTACCGGGCTATATTCCTACAGCAGCCCCGAACAACGTCAAAGACTTCTTTAGGAATGGATCATCTGCGACCACATCCCTGAGTCTTCAAAATGCATATGAATTTGGAAGTTGGAATTTCAGCTACAGCCACCTGGATGAATCTGGCTATGTGCCGGTTAACAAACTTAAGCGTGACAACTTCTCTTTGGGGGTAAATTCCAAGCTTACCAAGAGTCTAACCTTTAACGGCACATTCAATTTTGCCATTACAGATAACACGCAGCCGTTGTCAGGTGCAGGTCAAGGATCTAATTCGGTTGGTGCACCTTCAATTTGGGCAAACTTGTTTTATACCCCGCGGAACATTGACTTGACCAACTGGCCCTGGGAAAATCCTGTTGATCACTCAAACGTTTACTATCGTAACGGGAATGATATTACCAATCCGAGGTGGGTGTTGAACAATACAAAGCAAACCAATGTCACAAATCGATTCTTTTCTAGTGCGAGCTTAACCTATAAGATCGCAGATTGGGTAAGTCTTCAATACCGACTGGGTTATGACACGTACAGCGAACACCAAACCTACACGATCAACAAGGGAGGTGGTGCAGGTGTTGATGCCCGATTGTCACCAGGCACTTATCGTTCTACTTCAGGTACCAGTACCGTAGTGGACCATACACTCATGGCTTCGTTTAACAAAGATCTTTCGAAGGACCTGAGTGTGACTGGTATTGTGGGTGGCAACTACAGAAGCAATAATTATATTCAGGAGGGTCTCGAAAGCCGCGGGCAGGTTGTTTATGGCTTGTTTGAGCACCGAAATTTCACCTCCACACAACCCAAGGACTTTCGTGATGCCCAACTCAATTTTTCCCGGAATAGCGTAATAGCCGGTGTTTATTTTGATGGAACGTTGGACTTCAAGAAGATGCTCTATCTGAACATCTCGGGTCGGAATGACTGGTCTTCGACACTTCAAAGCGCAAACAGATCTCAGTTTTACCCGGGTGGTAGTATTGCCTTTATTCCTACTGCTGCATTCCCCAGTTTTGGCGCCGGTGTTCTTGATTTCCTGAAGGTACGTGCCGCTATTGGTTCATCTGCCAATTTTGGCGACCCCTACACCACCTCTCCATACCTGGCTTTGAATGCGCAGGCCCGTACAGATGGTTTGGGGACCAACGTTGCAGTGTCCCGACAGGCCGATCTGTTGGCCAACCAGAATCTTAAACCGGAATTGTTGACGGAAACTGAGGTTGGTTTGGAGAGTCAGCTGTTTGAAAACAGGGTTAAGTTCAATCTTAGCTACTACAGCAGATTAGCAAAGAATCAGATCATCAATCGCCCGTTGGACGTGTCAACCGGTTATTTATCAACATTTATCAACGCAGGCTCCATTACAAACAAAGGTTGGGAGTTGTCACTAACAGTTACGCCAATTAAGAAGGGTAACTGGAATTGGGATTTAACGGCTAACTATACCAAGAATGTGAGCAAAGTGGAGTCGTTGCCTGCCGGATCCACCACGATACTAATCAGTGGTGCACCTAACCTGGGAAACTTTGCTATTCAGGGCCAGCCCTTGAATGTGATACAGGGCTCATACACCAGCAGGGCTCCTGACGGTCAGTTCATCATCAGCCCTATTGGTGCCTATCAACAGGCCAATGAAATTGCGATCATCGCTAATCCAAACCCCAATTGGATGGGCTCTGTCATCAGCAACTTGAGCTGGAAGGCCATCTCTTTTGGAATGCAATGGGATTATGTACAGGGAGGTCAGATACTCTCCTATACAGCAGCGAGTATGGTAGGTCGAGGCGTGGGAAAAGACCTTGAGAGCTTTGACCCTACACTTCCGCTAATCCTTCCGGGCGTACTCGAAGTAAAGGACAACAGTGGAAATACCACCGGCTATACACCGAATACCATCCCATTAACTACAGCAGGGGTATTCTTCGGGAACACCATCATCGGCGGTGCTCCGTTGGATCGTGGTATTTATGACGCAACGCGGGTGCGTTTCAGAGAAGTCTCTTTGTCCTACTCGCTGCCAAAGTCCATCGTTTCCAAGCTGCGCCTGACGGGGATTAATCTTTCCCTCGTAGGAAATAACCTGTGGTTCAAGTCACTGAATGCGCCGGTTTATGCGAAAGCTGATTTCGACAGAACTGCCTTTGGCGCAGGTAATGGTGCAGGCTTTGACTTCTTGGGCGGCCCTTCAGCCAGAAGATTTGGAGGTACACTGAAGATCACTTTTTAATGACTACTACCATGAAAAAGAAATATAAAGTTTTGACTCTGGTCGCAT
>DNZD01000094.1 GCA_003504855.1 Cytophagales bacterium | reverse complement strand
CTTTCCCGCTCTTCCTGTTCGGCTGAATCGTTATGGTCCATGACCGTGTCGCTCATGCGTTCCACCGCTACGAAGTCTGCTTTCCTGTTTTTGTGGGTCTGGTAGTGGTCAGCAAATACGTTGCGGGCCATTTGATAGATCCACGGCAGAAACCGATTTCCGTTCCGGTAGCTGGTGCGGTAGCGGATCAGTCTCAGAAACACATTTTGGGTCAGGTCCTCCGCGAGCGCACGGTCTAGCGCCATGCGGGCGAGGAAGTTGTAAATCCGCTTGTGATGCCGGTCGAACAGGATGGATGCCTGCTGCAGGTCGCCGTTTTTCACGGCCTCCATGATTTGTTCGTCGGTGCTCAACGCGCTGATTTTTGCCAAAATTCGTGTTAGTTACCGGGGCGAGGGGGAAAGGTTACAAAGGAAGCCAAACTTTTGATCCGGCTGGCAATAGAACGAATTCAATTTGATCTTAACTGGATGGTTAGGAATGCCAGAATGCTCCCTGCTGCTTAAACTGAAATGGTATTCTTCTCAATATTTTTAATGGTCTCTCAGGGCTCCAACCGGATTGCTAAAGGTGGTTCGGATGATTTGTGTGCCAATGGAAACCAACGTACAAAAGGCGATTGTAAGTAGGGCAATTACAAAAGGGCTAACGCCGACGGGAACTGCGAATGCAAAATTCTTGAGCCATCGTTGCGCGCCCCAATAGCCCAGTGGTATAGCCACTAGCGCTGCCCAGAAAATCAATCTGAAGAACCATTTTGCGAAGAGAACTGCGATGCTTGAAGAATTTGCTCCCAGTATTTTTCGGATACCCATTTCCCTGGATCGTTGCTCCGTCATAAATAAGGCGAGGCCAAACACGCCTAAGGAGGAAACAACAATGGCAAACAGAGCAAAGAAGTTAATTCCCTGCGCCAACTTGATCTCCTGTTGATAACTTTTCTCGAAATTATCAGACAACAAAAAATAACTGAATGGAAAGCCAGGTCGTAAGTAAGCCCATTGTTCACGCAGGTAGTTCAGAATTGCTTCTCGTTCGAGGGGGTCAATACGAACAATTACCGAACGTGTCCTGCCCCGTGTTACGACCAATACAAAAGGCTTGATGGGTTCATGAAGCGATTCGAAATTGATATCTTTTACAACGCCAACTATATTTCCATGGCGCGAACCGTAATGGATCGATTTACCAATTGCATCTTCATTTGATTTCCAGCCTAAGGCGTTTACAGCGGTTTCATTGATAATAAATGCCTCACTGGAGTCGCTCGCAATCTGATAGTCAAAATCCCTTCCTGAGGCAATTTGCAAGCCCAATGTCTTAATGTAATCATGATCTACATGCACATCCGCAAGACGCAAATCGACTGGAATGAATTGACCACTTTTTTCAATTTTCAAACGCTGTGCATCGTCCAGCCTTCCGGAAGGAACGCGACTCCCCATACTTACTTTTGCGATACCTTTTTGTTGTTCCAACTGTTCTTTTATGAGTCTGAATTTCTTGTAAATGACATCAGACGATGGCAGCACGATGATGTTGTTTTTGTCAAAACCGGGATCAAATGAAGCCACAAAATCAAGTTGTGACCGTATGACAACAACGGATACGATCAAAAGAATGGAAATGAAAAAATGAATGCTAACCAGGGCAGCACGCAGGCTGAATCTCTTCCATGAAGTAGATACCCCTTTCCGAAGTATTTCGGAAGGTTTGAATGAAGAGAGCCGTAAGGCAGGATACCCGCCTGCCACCAACCCTACCATCAAGAGCAGTATCCAGGAAGCCAATAAGAAAGAAGGCTCGGTCAGCATGGAGAAACAGAACGACTTGCCCATAAACGAGTTAAAGTCGGGTATCAAAAAATAGGCAGTTGTGAAAGCCATAACCATTGATACCAGCCCTGAAAGAACTGCTTCTAAGACAAACTGCATGAAGAGCGTGAATCGTTGGGCCCCAATCACCTTTTTGAGGCCCACCTCTTTTGCACGTTGGGATAGCCTGGCTGTTGAGAGGTTAATGAAATTGAAACAGGCCATTGCCAGTATCAAGGTAGCCAAAGCAGCAAAAACATACACCAACAAATAGTTCCCGTTTGGCTCTGTCTCTGAGTCCATGGTATAATATAAGTGAAGGTCTTTTAGCGCCCAGGTGTGATATCGATAAACCTGAGAAGGCTTACGACCATCGGGATCGGGTGAGTAATAGTTATCTAGTGCAACGCCGATCTTAGCCTCGAATTGTTTGACGCTTACGTTGGGCCGAAGCAAAACATAGGTTGCATAGTTATTACTTTGGTCACTCATCATGTTGTCCAGGCCATTAATTCTTTCCAGGCTACGCATAGAACAGAGGAAATCAGCTTTAAAATGTGAGTTAGCCGGGAAATCCTCATAAACCGCAGTCACCATCATTGAATGCTGACCCTCTAGCACTAGAATTTTTCCAATAGGGTCTTCCTGGCCGAAATAGCGAGAGGCGGTTGATTGGCTCAGGGTAATCGAATTGATCTCTTGCAGGGGCGCTTGCTTATTTCCTTTTACCACTTTCCAGGAGAAAACGGAGAAAATGGACTCATCTGCGAAAAACATCCTGGCTTCAACGTTGGTGAGTTCCTTGCTGGAAACAAGGCTATTTCCATTGTTTGACAGCCTGACCGCATCTTCTACTTCTTCAAAGTCCTTTTTCAAATAAATGGCTAGTGAAGGCTGGGTGTGCCCAAAATGAATTTCGGTATTGCCCTTGCTATCCAAGGACTCACGAGATATGCGAAATATCCGATTGGCATTAGCATGATACTGGTCATAATTAAGCTCTTGCTGGATGTACAGTACGATGAGTAGTAGGGCAGTGAAGGAAACGGCCAACCCTGTCACATTGATAAAGGAAGTTGTCCTGTTCTTAAGGAGACTGCGAATCGCAAGGAGAAAATTGAGTCGAAGCATAGGCGTAGGTTAGGTGTTAGCCAGAACCCCATACTCAATTAAATTTAGATGGTTACCGGAAAAAGGCCGTTTGGTTGCTCTTTTTGGAACGGTCACGACTAAATCAACCTATTAAGGTGATAGTATAACCTTCAGTGATACATTTTGGGTGATGTCAGGTTGTTCACGCTTAGCTTTATTGAAACAACAAAATCCTTCGCCCTGACGAAGGCATAAGGACCTTTCGGGGTGAGGATTACCTTCGGTGATTCTTTTGGTGGGGAGTCTAAATGAATACGGCTTGTTCGCTTCGTTCACACCGGACTTTTTGTTTATGCGCGCTTTGAGTGACACACTCAGCGCTTCAAACAAAAAGCCCTCCGCTTTCGCGGAAGGCTTATTCATTTGTCGGGGTGAGAGGATTCGAACCTCCGACCTCTACGTCCCGAACGTAGCGCACTAGCCGGGCTGTGCTACACCCCGAAAACCGTCTTACAAACTCTTTATCAACTACTACCGAAATTCTCAAGAAAATAATGGCTGTATTCCTTACGAATAAAATCCTTGTTTCTTAAGCGCTTCAATTCAAGTTCAAATCTATTAGCCTCTGCTTTTAGTTCAAATTCCCTCAGAAAAATTAATCTCCAGGGCCCTTTCGATCTGGTAGATTTATTTCTTCCGTCATTATGATCTTATAGTCTCTTCTTCACATCAGAAGAATGACCATAGTACCACTTTCCACTTCGCTCTGACTCAATTATATATGTATAGAACATAACAATTGATTCCAACCTCCTACCTCCCCGACGCGTCGGGGCGCACTAGCCGGGCTGTGCTACACCCCGATTGCCCCTGTCCGGCTTAGCAGGGGGCACAAAAATAAACATTCGGCTGATTTTTCAATTGGCCAGATCGGAATTCCGAGGATTCTTGGCCTATGGGCATTTTCAGAAACTTCGACAATCATTAAGAGCGGAGATCAAACGCAAAGAGAGGATAAGTTGCCACTAGCCCAACAATCCCTTAATTTCATTATCATCTTAAACCACCCCATGAAACCACAGCTTGCACTCCTTTCTTTGGTTTTCTGCTGCTTGACCCTCGCAGCCTCCGCCCAATCCCACAAAGCCACCAAAGCCGAAGTGGAGTTTCAAAACAAAGTCATCACCACGCTCTTCAATTCCCTTCCCAAAAACTACAAAGGATGGGGCCGTGATTTGCCCATCGGCGATGGCGACGACAATAAAATTGAACTGGACCAAAATATCACGGATTGTAACGGCGATGGCTGTTATGAGTGGATTGAAACCATAGCGGTGTACAGTGGCAATCAGACACCCGAAGCGGAAGCACTCCGGAAGCAAATGGATGCAGTCCGTGGTGAACAAAAGATGGCATTGGAATGGAAGCTCCAAAACAATTTTACCCTGAGCGTGCGCCTCATGGTCAACGTCACCTCTGATGTAGTGGCCTACCGATTTTGTCCCAACGGAGGGATGCAAACGCTGGCACCACCCGCTGGATGGGATTCATATACTTTCGCCACCCTCAGTCCTTGTGAGAAGGACAGCGACCGCGAACTGGGTGACTACAACATTTTCTCCATTGGTTTGAAACCAAAACTGGTGGGTAAACACAATGTGTTCCAACTCAATCCGGCGCTGAAAGGAATGCACAAAGTGCAGAACATTTTGCTGGTCCTGGAAGGCTCCAAGGAAAGCGCTCAGGATTTTGTGAAGAACATGAATACGGCGGCGCTGAGGAGTCTGTTAAATTAAGTTCGATTCGCAGTGATTGTCACCGCCCAACCATTTGCTGACTCGATGCCGGGTACCGCGCTCCCTTAACCTGTATTGTCGAAAAGACTTCTTCGATTTCACGCAAATCTTCCTTCGTAAGTATCAATTGCTCTGCCTTCAAATTCTCTTCAAGCCGGCTAACCCTGGTTGTGCCGGGAATGGGTACTATCCACGGTTGCTGTGCCATCACCCAGGCTAGTGCCACCTGTGCTGGAGTCGCATTTTTGCGGCGGGCGAATTCTGCAATCTTTTCAACCACCACCTGATTGGCCTTGCGGTTTTCCTCAGCAAAGCGAGGAACCGTGTTTCTGAAATCATCCTTAGCAAACTGTGTATCGGCCGTAATGGCACCGGTGAGAAATCCCTTGCCCAACGGACTAAACGGCACAAAACCAATGCCCAGTTCCTCCAACACCGGAAAGGTTAAGCTCTCCGGCTCGCGCCACCAGAGTGAATACTCACTCTGCAGTGCCGTAACAGGACATACAGCATGGGCTTTGCGTATGCTGGCCACTCCTGCTTCAGACATCCCAAAATAACTGACCTTCCCTTCCTGAATCAGGTCTTTGACTGTTCCCGCCACATCTTCCACAGGCACATGGGGGTCAACGCGGTGTTGATACAGCAAGTCAATGCGATCGGTCCTCAGTCGCCGAAGGGCTGCTTCTGTCATGGCTCTGATGTTATCAGGCTTGCTGTTTAGACCCAACCTGGGCTGTCCTTGTTCAAATCCGAATTTGGTGGCAATCACCACCTGGTTGCGCATGGGAGCCAGCGCTTCACCCAACAATTCCTCATTCTTATATGGCCCGTAGGCTTCGGCCGTATCAAAGAATGTAACACCCAAATCATAGGCACGGCGTATCAGCCTGATTGCATCCTCTTTGTTGGCTTCCGGTCCGTAGCCGAAACTGAGTCCCATGCAACCCAATCCCAATTCGGAGACTGCCAACCCGCTGGTACCTAATATTCTTGTTTTCATTTGCTGGAATTAATATGCACACAAAGGTGAAGGTTGTGTATTCAGGGCACCAACCCGTTTCAAACGGCCCCCTACGATTTTCAAACTTTACGGAACTGTGTGGGATTTACACCGGTTCGCTTCTTGAAGAAATTGTTGAAATGGGTGGGCTCTGCAAATCCAAGTGCATAGGCAATTTCAGCAACACTCCAATGACTGTGACGCAACAACACTTTGGCTTCCTGCTCAAGCCGTTCGGCGATAACCTGCGTCGTGGTTTTTTGCAGGACATGCCTGATGGATCGGTTAAGGTGATTCACGTGTATATTCAACTGCCCGGCAAAGTCCGAGGCCGTGCGCAATGAAATGGATGGATGCTGATCGTCAACGGGGAACTGCCGCTCAAGGAGTTCAACAAACAACGCAGCGATGCGTTGCGAACTCGTGCTGCCAGGGGAGGCGGGAGGTGCTTCCGGGTTCAACCGCAACGCAAAATGAAGCAATTCGAAAATGAGATTTCTGATGACGTCATACTTGTACCGGTAGCCCGAGTTGAATTCGGTCTGAAGTTGATCGAAAGTCCTGGAGACAACGGTAGTCTGCTCATCTGATAGTTCAAAAACATGACAACCATTGGGTTGAAATACTTCGTATTGATTGAGCTGACCGAACTGCCGAAACAAGTCCTGATTAAATATGCAGTATACCCCTTCGCGAATGGTATCCAGGTGTTCCCACTTATAAGGGATTTGCGGATTTGAAAACGTCAATGCCTGTTTTGATATGTGTATGATTTTGTCCGCATAATGCACATCACTAACACCCTTCACCAGCATGATCTTATAAAAATCCCTTCTTCGGTAGGGAATGGATGTGGGCCTGCCTTCCACATAAGGCTCCAGGTGGAACAGGTTGAAATGACCGATATCACCTGTGAACGTGTCAGGCAATTCATTGAATTTTCGCCTGTAGAATTCCTGAAGTGTTTCAGCCTTTTCCATCGCCAATCAAAGATAAGCCTGATAACTCTTCACGGTGTGTGATGTTTGATTTTCGTAGGTTCTTGTGCGAATACGCGACTCGGTGGCACCTTTTTTATGCTTAACTTTTACAGGTCAAACTATCCCTGACATGGCAAACATCAATTTTAGTGTCAATGGCAAGCAAGTTACCCTTGATATCGACCCCAAAACTCCCATCCTCTGGGCCCTGCGCGACCACCTCAACCTGACAGGAACCAAATTCGGATGTGGCATCGCCCAATGCGGCGCGTGCACCATCCACCTCAACGGCGTGCCCACCCGCGCGTGCATGACGCCCGTCTCCACCGTCGGCCGCATGAAGGTCACCACCATCGAGGGCCTCGCGAAGGGCGAGACCCTCCATCCCCTCCAGAACGCCTTCTGGGAGAAACACGGGCTCCAGTGCGGCTTCTGCA
>DNZD01000281.1 GCA_003504855.1 Cytophagales bacterium | reverse complement strand
CAGACACGGCCTCCTACGAAAACAGCGGTTTTCAGTTTACCAATGACAAATTTGCCTTGAACGACAATTACGGCTTCAGCCGGGAGGGAATTTCCTTCTATTTCAACAGCTATGAAGTAGCCCCTTATGTGATGGGGCCTACGGAAGTTATGATCCCATATGACAGGATCAGGGAATGGCTGAAGTAAGTAATTTGTGATATTCAATTAGTTGTAAAGCAATAGGAGAGCAGATTCGCTCCCATTTGAAGTGCCTCGAGCCGTTTGGCCTCGGGGTCATTGTGTATCCGCTGATCCTCCCAACCATTGCCCAGGTCACATTCATAGGAATAGAATACAACCAACCTGCCTTCATACATGAGCCCCAATCCCTGTGAAGGTTTGCCATCGTGCTCGTGAATTTTAGGGAGCCCTTTGGGAAACTGAAACTTCTGGTGATAGACGGGATGGTTAAATGGTAACTCGATTAACTCAAGATCAGGAAAGACCTTCTTAAGCTCGATACGGATAAACTTATCCAGGCCATAGTTATCATCGATGTGGAGAAAACCACCTGCTATCAGGTAGTTCCGGAGATTTTGCGCTTCTTCCGAAGAGAATACGACATTTCCATGCCCGGTCATGTACACATAGGGATAATTGAAAAGGTCCCGGCTTCCCACCTCTACGGCATCTTCCTCATGGACCAGGTTCATGCCGCATTGCTCATTGGAAAACCGGATCAGGTTCGGCAAGGCAGTCTTGTTGGCATACCAGTCGCCGCCACCGCCGTACTTGAGCTTGGCAATTTTCAGTTGAGCTGATGCGCCCGTGGTTACTAAAGTGAGGGCCAACCACATCAAGACAAAAAAGTGCTTTCTGGACTCCATTTTTGAAGATTTTGTGAGGGAATACAAATATTTTCAACACTGATTAAACCCAACGGGGGTTGCACCATCTAAATGCAAAACAAACGAAAACCAAGCATGAAAACTATGAAAAACATGATCGGATACCGTACCCTTTCAGCAGGGGTAATGTCTCTCTTTCTGTTGATGGCTGCCTGCAGCGACACCAACAAAATAGACTTTACAGCCAATGACAATGCCAACCTGCAAAGTGAAGCCAACGCTGATGCACAGACAGAAGAAACAGACGATATGGCTTCGGTTGCTGTTGCAGCAGATGCATCTACACTCACCGGTCGCGAAGACATCACCGGTCGGACTGAGATAACCGTTTCTGATGATCGTTTCAAGTGTGCCACAGTAACATTGGTTAAGGCAGCCGATAATTCTACACTTCTTCCGCACGGAACCATTACCATTGACTTTGGAACAGGCTGCCTTGGACCCGGTGGCAAGAACAGGGTAGGTAAGATTGTGGTGGAATATAAAGGTCGCCGGTTCCTCCCGGGCTCCAAGATCGTAACCACTTTCGTGGGCTACTCGGTTAATGGAATCGCCCTGGAAGGTACCAGAACCCTTACCAATACTTCTGCCAGTGAAACAGCCCCTGTTTCTTTCACGATCGCAGAAGACGGCATGAAATTGACATATCCTGATGGCACCACGGTAACACGCACTGCCACCCGAACCCGGACCTGGAATCGTACCGCCAATCCCCTGGAGGACTCCTGGACCGTGACCGGTTCTGCCACCGGAACTAACCGCAAAGGCAAGACCTACACCATGACGATCACCAAAGACCTCGTTTACAAGCGCTCCTGCGCCATCACCAATAAAGTTTTCATCCCCGTACAAGGAACCAAGGATTTGGTCGTTGACACCAAGAAGGTTACCATCGACTATGGCACCGGCGCCTGCGACAACACCGTGACCATTACAATTAACGGAAAATCGAAGGATGTTGAGCCCACAGCGGACGGCAACTAATTCAGAACTAGTTAGTGTGGTTTAAGGAGGTAGGCCCGTCTCAATGCAGATTGAGATGGGCTTTACTTTTTATCACTAAATTTACCCCTTGTAATCAATTCCTATGAACGCATCTCCCAGACTATTTGCCCGACTTACCTTCGTCGTTTTACTCTCAACAGTATTGATATTGGATTCCTGCAAGAAATCATCAGACACGGTACTGAGCCTCGCCGACACCCAAAACGTAAATGGAGAATCTGCGGCCGACGCATTTATCGGGGACGCCACGGATATGGCAACCCTGGCGGTAGGAAGTATTTCCAGTTCCACCTACACAGGAAGGATCGAAGCTGGCATTGATACACTATCGAATCTCGATAGCCGGTTCAGCTGCGCAACATTTACCCTCGCCCGCACCGGTGACAAGGTGGCTCCGGCGGGGACGATTACCATTGACTTTTCTCCATCCACCAAACCAGAAGGGTGTACAGATGCCCGGGGTGTCACCCGCAAGGGCCAAATCATTATTAAGTATAGCGGGAAGCGGTTTACCAGTGGCTCCTCCATGATCACCACTTTCAACAATTATACGCGGAATGGCGTGAAGATTGAAGGAACGCATACACTCACCAATGCCCAAACTGCCCTGACCGATCCGCCCAGGTACACAGTCGTACTGACTGGTGGTAAGCTCACGTTTACCGATGGAAAAGTCATCACCAGGGAACAAAGCTTTACCTACATCTGGCAACGCGCTGCCAACCCAACCCAGGATCGGTTATTAGTACTCAGTGGAGGTACAGCCAATGGCACCACTAAAGCCGGGAATACATACACCATGACGATCCAGACAGACTGCTACTACTCCAGGCCCTGCGCGATCGGCAATAAAACCTACATCCCCATTCAGGGATCAAAATTGTTTGTGGCCAATAACGTAGAATATACCGTAGATTATGGCACCGGCACCTGCGACAATGATGTTCGGGTGACTGTTAACGGAAACACCAAGACCATCACCGTGAATCCCGAGGGTAATTAATCCCCAGCATCAAACCTCAGTTGAACAAGCCGGGGTTTTTTATTTCGCGATGGGATAGTTTTCTTTGCCGAATACATTCCTATGCGCAACTACCTCGACCTGATGCAGGAGATTATCGAC
>DNZD01000097.1 GCA_003504855.1 Cytophagales bacterium | reverse complement strand
TACAGGCACCATACTTGCCATCCGGGGTAAAACAGCCACGGTTCAGTTTGGCGACCTGCGGTCATCGGTTAAGGTGGAGCGATTGGTGCGCAGTGATTTGGCGCAGGAAGTACAAACGAGCCGCCCGCAGGTTAAGGGAATTGAGTTGCATGAGCGGCAATCAAGGTTTAGTCCGATGTTGGATGTGCGTGGTATGCGGGTGGAGGAATTGCTCCCTTTACTGACCCGGTTTCTTGATGATGCTGTCTTGTTGGGACAACCAGAGGTGCGAATCATTCACGGCAAAGGGGAAGGTGTTTTGCGGAAGGTGGTGAGAGAATACCTTTCTACGCTAAAGGCCCTGGGAAACTTCCGTGATGAGCATGCTGATCGGGGTGGTGAGGGGATCACGATTGTAACTTTGCGCTAAAAAAAGAAACCTCCCGGTTAGGGGAGGTTTCGGAATATCAGGTTATCCTGTCGTTAGGGAACAAGGGTAAATACCCAGTTTCCCTTAACGTTGTCTACCCGGGAAAATCCGTTGCCGGAATAGTTGAATGTCAATTGAAGTTGGGTGGCCTTGTCATCAACCGAGTAGGTGATGGGCAGCGCGTCATCGCGCTTCAGGCTGGTAGAAAACAACGCACCATCTCCATAGGTGAAGGTACCCGAAGCAGGCCAGGGGCTGAGGGCAGGTCGGCCGCTGCAGGTATAACCAAAGGTGGTTTGTCCGGCGGTGCCACTGATGGTCAACTGGAAGTTGCTATAACCGGTTTGATCTACGCCATCCAGTGTCACCTTGGAAAATTTCCAGGTCTTGGAAAGCTTAACCAGTTGAGCGTCCTGTGGTGTTTGTCCCGGGCCGTCTTTTTTCTTACACCCAGAATAGGTGAGAAGAGAACCCAGGGCGACTACCACCATCATTGCTTTGAAGATTTTCATAAGGTCTCAGATAATTGATCAAACATACTAAAATATGGATTCTTTTGGAATATGACTGAAGAATACCCTCGTTTTATCCCGGCGAATTACCGGGAAGTAACCCGCTTATACTCCATTAGTAGGATAGGGGTGGCGTTGACAGGGCACTCAATTTCGAGATTGGATCCAATGAAAATCAGGGTCTCGGGGGGTAATTGGTTAAAGTGCAGCCAGTACCAGTCTATGGCCTTTTTGTCGAGGTTGGAGGTCGGCTCGTCGAGAAAAATCATTTCAACATCTGAAAAAAAGGCCAATGCCAGCTTCAGGCGCTGTTTCATGCCTGACGAAAAGACCGCAATCTGTTTGTGCCTGGCGTGGCTGAGTTCCATCAAATCCATCAGGTTTTCGAGACTATATGACCCCCTGATTTTCTTGAATGAAAAATGAAATTTTAGCAATTCGGTGAGGGTAAGCTCCTCAATCAACTCCATGTATGGGGTAGCCATCACCAGGTGCTGATGAACCTCTTCGATAGGTATTGTTTGTGCGCCAGCGGTATACGTCAGATTTCCGGTTGAAGCAGGTAGTTGCCCCCACAGTACCTGCAACAAAGTTGACTTACCGGATCCGTTTGGCCCGACAATCGTGTAGATGCCGGGATTGAATGTGTAATTGAGATTTCTGAATATCCACTCGTGGTTGTAACGTTTCCCCAGGTTTTCGGCGTGGAGAATCATTCAAAGGATGTGCTTTTGGAAAATCCTTTCATTACGCCTCGTTCTGAATTGCGGATAAACTGAACGATGTAATCGCGCTCTGCACTGGGTGCTATCTCTTTCTCCACCGCGTCTAGGGCTTTGGAGTTGTTAAGACCTTTCAAAAAGATGTAACGGTAGATTTCCTGGATCTCACTGATTTTCTCTGCCGTAAATCCTCTGCGACGAAGTCCGACGCTGTTAATGCCGGCATAGGTCAGTGGCTCGCGGGCTGCCTTGGTAAAAGGAGGGATGTCTTTGCGTACCAATGACCCACCGGATAGCATGACGTGTGCACCGACTTTCACAAACTGATGCAATGCACTGGCTCCTCCAATAATCGCCCAGTCTTCGATGGTCACGTGACCTGCCACCTGTACCGCGTTGGCGAAAATGCAATTATTACCCACAATGCAATCATGTGCGATATGCACATAGGCCATCAGGAGGCAGTTCTTGCCAATCACCGTCTTGTGTTTATCAACCGTACCCCGGCTTATCGTTACACTTTCTCGGATCACCGTGTTGTCGCCAATGAAGGTCTCGGTTGTTTCACCGGCAAATTTCAGGTCTTGCGGAATGGAAGAAACGGACGCCCCGGGATAGATCTTTACATTTTTTCCGATGCGGGAACCGTCCCACACCACCGCGTTGGGGCCAATCCAACTGCCATCGCCGATCACTACATCTTTGTGGATCGTTGCAAATGGTTCAATGACCACATTCTGGCCGATTTTCGCCTCCGGATGTACGTTGGCTAAGGGGTGATAGCTCATGAATCTTTTCGAACAATACTGGCTGTCATGGTACCTTCACACACCAGTGCGTTGCCCACGTAGCCTCTTCCATACATTTTAGCGATACCCCGCTTAATAGGGGCCAGCAAATCACACTGGATCACCAGCGTATCGCCAGGCAGAACCATCTTACGGAAACGAAACTCGTCAATGCCCAGAAAATAAGTCCAGTAGTTCTCAGGATCCGGTACGGTATTCAACACGAGGATACCGCCAATCTGCGCCATCGCTTCTACCTGCAGTACACCCGGCATTACCGGATTGCCAGGAAAATGTCCAGCGAAGAAATTCTCATTCATCGTAACATTCTTTACGCCGGCAACGGTCTCTTTGTCGAGGTAAATAATCTTATCGATTAACAGAAACGGATAACGGTGGGGAAGGGTCTGTGTGATTTTGTTGATGTCCATCACCGGAGGCAGTGAAGGATTATACCGGGGAACGCCTTTCTTGTCAGACTCCGCCATGGCTTTCTTCAACTTCTTGGCGAAAGCCACATTCGCGGCATGACCAGGTCGGGCAGCAAGGATCTGTGCTTTCAGGGGACGGCCGGCCAGTGCCAGATCACCGATGATATCAAGTAGTTTGTGACGCGCCGGTTCATTGTTATAGCGCAACTCAACGTTGTTCAGGATGCCCTCTTTTTTCACTTCAACTTTGGGCTTGTTCAGCATCCGGGCGATATTCTCCAGTTCATGGGGTTCAATGACCCGGTCAACGATCACGATCGCGTTGTTCAGATCTCCACCCTTGATCAGGTTATTCTTATACAACATCTCCAGTTCATGGAGGAAGCAAAAGGTGCGGCAGGAGGCAATTTCCTTTTCGAATTGCTGAATGTTGGTGATAGATGCATGTTGACTGCCCAGTACCGGTGAATTGTAGTCGATCATCACCGTTACACGGTAGTCGTCCAGCGGCAGTGCAGCGATTTCTACGTGGCGGGCGCTTTCGCGATAGAAGATACTGTCCTGCACTTCAAAAAAATCCTTCAGGGCATTCTGTTCTTCGTAGCCGGCCTCTTTGAGCACCTGCACAAATTCGATGGAACTTCCATCCATGATGGGTGCTTCGGGTCCGTCAATCTGCACCATGACGTTGTCGATTTCAAGACCCACGAGTGCTGCGAGGGTATGCTCAATGGTGCTCACCCGCGCGCCGCTCTGTTCCAGGGTAGTGCCCCGGGAGACGTCCACCACGCGGTCGCAGTCGGCGTCAATGATGGGGGCCCCGGGCAGGTCAATCCGCTGGAATTTAATTCCGTGGTTTGGCTTTGTCGGCAAAAAGGTGAGGTTGGTCTGCACCCCGGTGTGAAGTCCTACACCGGATATGGTTACCGACTTCTTGATGGTCTGTTGCTTGTGGTTAAGCATGCATTAAATAAGTGCGCAAATTTAACGCGAATGCACCACTATGCCAAAATCAGGGCATTTTTACCACCCTGACTAGTCTTTTTGGCTCTGTGCGCCGTTTTCAATCGGATGTGGTACCCGCTTTTCCAGTTCGCGAAGCCGATAATTGAAATCCGGCAGTTTCTTGAAGATGGCGTAAGACCTGAAATACTCCTTGATATCGAATGAAGGGGTGCCGAAATGACGTTGACCTTCCTCGGTGATTGACTTTGAAACGCCTGTCTGTGCCCCCAGGCTGGTGCGGTTGGCAATTTCAAGATGCCCTGCGATACCCACCTGGCCGGCGATCATACAATTTTCGCCCACCTTGCTCGACCCGGCCACACCACTCTGCGCAGCGATTACTGTGTTCTTGCCGATCACTACGTTGTGGGCGATCTGAATAAGGTTATCCATCTTCACACCTTTGCTGATGATGGTGCTGTCTCCCATCAGGGTAGCACAATCAATGACGGCATTGGCTCCAATGGAAACATTATCTTCAACGATGACGTTGCCCAACTGTGGAATGGTCTTGTAGCTGCCGTCTTCGAGGGGGGCAAAGCCAAAACCATCAGAGCCGATAACGGTACCTGCATGAATAATGCAATTGCTACCGATGCGGGTGCCGGCGTATAACTTTACATTGGGATGCAGAATGGTGTTGTTGCCAATCACCACGCGATCGCCAATGAATACGTGCGGATGAATCTTGCAATTGTCACCAATCGTGACTTGTGAACCAATGTACGAGAATGCGCCGCGATAGATGTTGGCGCCAACCGTAGATTTCTCTCCGATAAAACTGGGTTGTTCAACACCGGTCTTCTGAAAGTTCATCAACTTATGATACTCTTCCAACAATATGGTGAAGCTGGCATAGGCATCATCAACGCGAATCAATGCGGCACTGATGTCTTTCTTAGGTTCAAAGTCGCGGTTGACGATTACAGCCGTAGCCTTGGTGCTATAGATAAACTGTTCGTACTTAGGATTGGCCAGAAACGCAATTTCGCCGGGCCCTGCTTCCTGAATCTTGGCGAGCATCCGCACCTTTTGATTACCATCCCCTGAAACCGAGCCCTTGAGCATGCCGGCTATTTGATGTAATGTAAATTCCATAAATGAAAGAATAGGGATAAGGCCTTTACAAAGATAAGTTTTTAGGCCAGCATAGGTAGCTTTTTTTGACGATTTTACTCATGGCCTTGATGTTAGGAAGATCAGAAGCCTGGGCTACATCCAATAGTTCACCCGACTTCATCCAGATCTGAATGGCATTTCTTTCAGACAGGTATGCTTCATTGGAGAGACTGCCGTAAGAAAATAAGAACGCGGCGTCCTTCCGTGTAAGATGATATTGTTCACCAATAGCAGTACGCACCTTCTCAATAGCAGATTTCTCGTTGGGTTGTGTTGATACACGGATGTGAAATAACCTGCGCTCCAGTAACCACCGGCAAAGGCCACTCAATACCTCATCCTTATTGGTCTGCCATTGTTTGATGGCACCCCATAAGTCGTAATCATCCAGCGATCCAAAGTGTTGCAACAATGTAGGCTGTTTGTTGAAGTCGTCGAGCGTTTGCTGGTGGTATAAGAACATATGCAGGCTTTCACTTGCCGGCACGGGTTCACCGGATTGGGCGAGGTATTGTGCGCGCCGGATGATATTAATCAACAACCGTTCCGCGGACACGCTTGTCTTGTGGAGATACACCTGCCAGTACATGAGTCGTCGTGCACTGAGAAAATGCTCGATGTTGTAAATGCCTTTTTCCTCCACCACCAGTTGGCCGTTTACCACATTCAGCATAGCGATGATGCGGTCAGTGCTAATAAAACCTTCGCGTACGCCGGTGAAGAAACTGTCGCGGTTGAGGTAATCCAACCGGTCCATGTCAAGCTGGGAGCTGACCATCTGATGGAGGAACTTGCGTGGATGCGTGTTTTGAAAGATCCGCAACGCCATCGACAACTCATTGTTGAACTCTTTGTTCAGGGCTTTCATGAACAGGAAGGAAATGCTCTCGTGCTGGACATGGTCGAGCAGGGTTTCTTCCAGGGCATGTGAGAATGGTCCGTGTCCGATGTCATGTAATAAGGTTGCGATCTGCGCCGCTTCCTGTTCTTCGCCAGAGATATCAACACCCTTGGCCCTCAGTACGTCAATAGCACGCCGCATGAGGTCCATGGCACCCAGGGCATGGTGAAACCGGGTATGGATTGCCCCAGGATATACGAGCTCCGTCAGCCCCAACTGCCGGATGTGCCGCATGCGCTGCATGTAGCGGTGCTCAATCAAGGCATGTATTTTTTCACTGGTCACGGGAATAAAACCGTAGACCGGGTCGTTAATGATGGTATTCTTGAAGGCGCGCGCAGCAGCCATGGGATTCGGGTTGATTCGCTAACTTGTAAAAAAATACTCCATGCAAAGATATTCGATTTTGTGGGCTGACGATGAGATTGATTTGCTGAAACCCCACATCCTTTTCCTGCAACAGCGTGGGTATGACATTACACCAGTCAATAATGGTGCGGAAGCCGTGGAACTTAATGAAAGTCGCAATTTTGATGTTGTCTTTCTGGATGAGCACATGCCAGGTATGTCGGGTTTGGAAGCGTTGGGGTTGATCAAAGGAACCAAGCCCAATGTGCCGGTGGTGATGATTACCAAGAATGAAGAAGAGCAGATTATGGAAGAGGCCATCGGATCCAAAATCGATGACTACCTGATCAAGCCCATTAACCCCAGTCAAATACTCCTTTCGGTAAAGAAAATCCTGGATAAGAAAAGTCTGGTGATGGAGAAAACAAACTCTGACTATCAGCAGGAGTTTGGAAAGATCAGCATGGCCTTTCTGGATGACCTGAACCATGAAGCGTGGTCAGATATTTATAAGAAGCTTGTGTTTTGGGAATTGCAGATGGACCAGACCGATGCCAGCATGGCTGAAGTTTTGGAGTCGCAGAAAGTGGAAGCCAACGTAAACTTCTGTCGATTCATCAAAAAGAACTATGACAGTTGGTTGAACGACAGCAAGGCATCCAAGCCATTGCTGTCGCACCAGCTGATGAAGAAGAAAGTGTTCCCGGAGGTGCAGCCAGGTCGCCCCACATTTCTGCTCGTCATTGACAACCTTCGGTACGATCAGTGGAAGGCCATCGAACCTGAATTACTTGATTTCTTCACGATAGAAAAAGAGGAAACGTATTACTCCATCTTACCCACCACCACGGCGTATGCCCGGAATTCAATTTTCTCCGGACTGCTGCCTTCCGAGATGGCACGCCAATATCCGGAATTGTGGGTAGGCGAGGATGAGGAAGATGGCAAGAACAACAACGAAGACCAGTTTCTGGAGAAGCAAATCCGGCGCAACAACCTCAACATCAAATTCTCTTACCATAAGATCAAGAAACTGGAAGAAGGCCGTGACCTGGTAGATACGGTATCGAACTTGTTCAACAATGATCTGAATGTCATTGTTTACAATTTTGTAGACATGCTCTCCCACGCACGCACCGATATGGCGATGGTGCGGGAATTGGCACCGGATGAGGCAGCATACCGATCGATTACCAAATCCTGGTTTATTCATTCACCGCTGTTTGAGGTGCTGAAGAAAATATCGGAAAAGAAAGCACGGGTGATCATTACCACCGATCATGGCACCATTCGCGTGAAGCGCCCTTTCAAAATAATTGGCGACCGTGCGGTCAATAGCAACCTGCGATACAAGCAGGGCAAGAATCTGAGTTATGAAGGCGATAAGATTATGGCTCAGCCAAAACCGGAGCGCTATTTTCTGCCTAAGCAAAATGTGTCGACGAGTTATGTGTTCGCGATCGAAGATCAGTTTTTTGCATACCCCAACAACTACAACTATTACGTAAGTCTCTACAAGGACACTTTTCAGCATGGAGGTGTAAGCCTTGAGGAGATGATCATTCCTCTAATTTTGCTATCTTCGAAAAATGCCTGACACGTGGCACATGACGGCCGGAGGTAGAGAAGTTTCCCAACATCAGCTAGACGAGGTTGCAAACGAACTGCTTACCGTTGCCGGTAAGTCAGGGGTGTGGATGTTGCACGGTGAGATGGGAGCCGGTAAAACTACGCTGGTGAAGGCGATTGGCCGGAGCCTGGGTGTTACGGAGACCATGAGCAGCCCCACTTTTGCGCTCGTGAACGAGTACCGGCGAGGCGATGGAGGCAAATTGATACATTTTGATTTATACCGGCTTAAGAATGAACATGAAATTGCGGATATCGGAGCGACTGAATACTTTGACTCCGGAGAATTATGCCTGGTCGAATGGCCGGAAAAATTGGGCACCCTCAGCCCCCTGCACTCCTTTCATGTTCGAATACAGGTAACAGCACCCCACCTTCGAAAAATCGAGTATGAGTTCCAAAGCTAAGTCCCCGTTTGAAACCCTGGCCAAAGCAGGCATGCACACCCAGGAGCAATTGATGAAGGTGAAGAAAGCCAACCACACCTTTTTCATCGGGTTGCCTCGCGAAATTTCCCTTCAGGAGAATCGGATAAGCCTTACCCCGGATGCGGTGGCATTGCTCGTCAGGCAGGGACATGAAGTATTTGTGGAAACAAAGGCGGGCCTGGGATCGAAGTTTGCCGACAAGCAATACAGTGAAGCAGGGGCCAAAATTGTTTACTCACCCGAAGAGGTTTATAAAGCAGATATCATTCTCAAGATTGAGCCACCTACCTTGGATGAAATGCAACATTTCCGGCCCGGTCAGACGCTGATTTGTGCCTTGCAGGTAGGGCACCTTAAAAAGGAATTCATAGACGCGCTGCTGCACAAGCGGGTAACTGCATTGGCCTGGGAATTTATCGAAGATAAGGTGGGAGGGATGCCGATCATTCGCGGAATGAGTGAGATCGCTGGCAGTACAGTGATGCTGATCGCTGCCGAATACCTGAGTTCTGTTCATGACGGCAAGGGAATTATTCTGGGTGGTATCACGGGCGTACCGCCTACCAAAGTGGTGATCATCGGGGCAGGTACCGTAGCCGAGTATGCGGGGCGTGCAGCCCTCAGCCTGGGGGCTGAGATTCAGGTTTTTGATAACCACCTCTACAAACTGCGCCGGATCAAACATACCCTGGGGCATCAGTTCTATACGTCCACCATCGATACGGTGACGTTGGCTGATAGTCTCAAGACGGCAGACGTAGTTATCGGTGCCCTGCGTGCGGAGAAAGGGAAAGCCCGTCACGTTGTATCTGAAGAGATGGTCAGCGAGATGAAACCGAACTCACTGATCATAGACTTGAGCATCGATCAGGGCGGGTGTATTGCCACGAGTGAGATCACCACCCATGCGAAGCCCATCTTCCGCAAATACGATGTTATTCATTACTGCGTACCCAACGTCGCATCACGCGTTGCCCACACGGCCACGACTGCCCTGAGTAATATTTTCACGCCCACTATTCTGCGCGCTGCTGAAGAAGGAGGTGTGGAGGAAATGATCTTTACCCACAAGTGGTTCATGAAAGGTGTCTACACCTACAAAGGCGGACTTACTAATGAGTCGGTGGCCGGTAAGTTCGGGATGAAATTCAAGAACATCGAACTGCTCCTGGCCGCCCGGGTGTAGTTAGTGTACAGCGCGTTATTTATTCAAATAATTAACCCAGCGCCTTCAAATTGTCTTCCAGGCTTTTGATCTTGGATTCAGCGTCCGCTTTTTTCTTCCGCTCTCCATCGATGACGGCCGGTGGCGCACTGTTGACAAAGCGTTCGTTGGATAGTTTCTTGTCAACCGAGGCAAGAAATCCGCGCAGGTAGTCCAACTCCTTTTGAATGGATTCTTTTTCCTTGGCAGCATCGGCTTTGCCGGCCAAGGGTACAAAGAACTCGTGGGTACCCACCAGAAATCCGGCGCCTTGTCCTCCTGATGCAGTATCAAAACGGATTTCCGACAGATTGGCAAGTTTGCGGGTAACAGCGACAAACGATGGATGAATAAGATCTTTTCCGGCTTTGGTCTGAAGGGCCAGCGGTTCTTTTGGAGATATTCCTTTGGCATTCCTGAGATTACGCACTTCACTTACCACGCTGAATGACAGTGCGGCCTGTGCCAGTAACGCTGTCTGTGCGGGAGCCTTCGCAGGCCATGAAGCCAGGACAATCGCTTCTTTAGCAGATCGATCCTTTAACGCCTGCCATAGTTCTTCCGTGATGAAGGGCATAAAAGGATGGAGCACTTTCAAAACCTGTTCGAAATGATGAACCGTTCTTTGGTAAGTCTCCTGATCGATGGGTTTGCCAAATTCAGGTTTGATCATCTCCAGGTACCAGGCGCAGAAATCATCCCACACCAGTTTATACACGGTCATCAGCGCATCTGAAATTCTGAATTTGCTGAAGTGGTCATTGAGTTCACTCAGGGCCTGTTGAAAACGAGCCTCAAACCAGTCGGCGGCAATGATGTTCTCTGCAGGAGCCGGTTGATGGGTGGTTTCCCATCCTTTTACCAGCCGGAATGCATTCCAGATTTTGTTGGAGAAGTTGCGGCCTTGTTCGCAGAGTTTTTCATCAAAGGGGAGGTCATTTCCGGCTGGCGAGCTGAAGAGCATGCCTGTCCGAACGCCGTCGGCACCGAAACGTGAAATCAATTCCAGGGGATCGGGCGAATTGCCGAGTGACTTGGACATTTTCCTTCCCAGCTTGTCACGAACAATGCCGGTGAGGTACACATCTTCAAAAGGTTTACGGTCCATGTACTCATAGCCGGCGATGATCATCCGGGCTACCCAGAAGAACAGAATCTCTGGCGCAGTTACCAGCACCTGTGTGGGATAGAAATAATCCAGATCTTTATTTTTCTCAACAATGATCTTTCCGGTTTTCTTATCGAAGTATTGGTCATTGAACCCGTCGAAAACAGCTGTCGGCCAAAGCCACGACGAAGCCCAGGTATCCAGCACATCTGAATCCTGTTGGAGTTGACTTCCGCTGATGGCTCGTCCGGATTTTTTGGAAGCCAATACAACTGCCTCTTCGATCGTCTCGGCTACCACAAAATCATTCTCCCCGGTTCCATAATAGTAGGCAGGGATGCGATGCCCCCACCACAGTTGTCGGGAGATGCACCAATCGCGCACATTTTCCATCCAATGGCGATAGGTGTTCTTGAATTTGGAGGGATGCAAATGAATCTCATCTTCTTCCACCGCACGCAGGGCGCGCTGTGAGATTTCCTTCATTTTCACAAACCACTGTAGTGAAAGTTTGGGTTCAACCACCGTGTTGGTACGCTCAGAACGACCGATGCGGGTGATGAACTCATCCTCTTTCACCAAATGCCCCGCTTCCCGGAGGTCTTTGATAATCATTTTGCGCACTACGAAGCGGTCCTTTCCCGTGTAGGCAGCAATTTCACATTTGTCGTTAAGCGTTCCGTCATCATTGATCGTGTCAATCACCGGCAATTGATGGCGAAGCCCGATCTCATAATCGTTCACATCGTGGGCCGGAGTTACCTTGAGGCAACCAGTACCGAACGTCTTGTCCACATAATCATCTGCGATAACGGGAATAGGTCGGTTGATGAAAGGCACCAGTACTTTCCTGCCAATCAGGTTTTGATACCGCGCGTCGGTCGGATTTACGGCAATGGCTACGTCACCCATAATAGTTTCCGGACGTTGGGTGGCTATGGTTACCCACTGGTCCGATTGTCCCTGCACCTGATACCGCACGGAGTACAAAATAGACTTCTCTCCATCCTCTTTATAAAGGACCTCTTCATTCGACAACGCGGTCTTGGCTTCGCAATCCCAATTGATCATGCGTAGCCCGCGGTATATGTAGCCTTTGTTGTACAGGTCGACAAATACCCGGATTACCGCGCGATAATACTCCGGATCCATGGTAAAACTCGTCCGGTCCCAATCACAGGATGCACCCAATTTCTTGAGTTGTTCGAGAATGATGCCGCCATATTTTTCTTTCCATTCCCAGGCGTACTTGAGAAACTCGTCGCGGGTCAGATCCGACTTCTTAATGCCCCGCTCGCGCAGCATCGCTACCACTTTTGCCTCGGTAGCAATCGAAGCGTGGTCGGTACCCGGTACCCAACATGCCTCTTTGCCTTCCATCCGGGCTTTGCGGATGAGGATGTCCTGAATGGTGTTGTTCAGCATATGCCCCATATGGAGCACACCGGTAACGTTTGGAGGAGGAATGACAATACAGTACGGCTCTTTGTCCGGGTTTGGAGTAGCATGAAAGAAACGCTGGTCCTGCCAGTAGCGGTACCACTTGTCTTCAACTTCGGCCGGATTGTATTTGGTAGAAAGGGACATGATTTGATTCGAAAGGATGGCAAAAATACGGAAAGACCGGGAAACTGCGGATTGAAATTGCCGGTCGGATCAGGCTTTTGATGCGTCCATCCGAATGCGCCAGTTGGAAGGATACAAATTGTTGAGCCGATTGGGCAACACATTCACCCAACCCAGCCCCAGTCCCTCATATTCCACAAGGGCGAAGCCAGCCGGCCCTGTGCGCTGTAAGGTGTCCTTTCTCAGAAAGGTGATGGCTTCGTCCCGGTCAACCTGGATAACCGGATGAATCCCGGAGCGCTCTACCGACATCGCAAGTCCATGGTCCGGAATAAATTTGTTCCGGGTCACCTCAGCGATGCCTGTGCCGGCACTTACAATCTGAAGGGCGTTGACCAACTGTTGCAATGACTCTGCTTGCTGCGCACCAATCATCCGAATGGTCTCCTGGTGTTTAAAGAAGAAGAAGCGATCCGGTTGGTTTAGCCAGGAGCCAAGTTCACGGCGCTCCTGCTGGCCCGGACTCTGCAGGCTGACCTTCACACGATGGGTATCGGTTTTTCCTTCGGTCTTCTGCATGATGCACAGAAAAAATCCTTCACCCCGTAAGCGATGCGGAAACAGCTGATATCCGATTGCGTTGCCGCGCTTCACGACTTCTATATTCCAGGCGGGGTCTGGCGAGAGTTCGCAAAACGCCATCGGCAACTCCTGCGAAAAGCGTTCCGTGTTGGCGATGTTCTCCTGGTTGTTGTAGGTGCAAGTTGAATAAATGAGGTATCCGCCCGGCTTAAGGGCAGGCCACACATCATGAATTATTCGCTGCTGTCGGGATGCGCACAGGCCCGTGTGTTGTAAGGACCATTCCAGCATGGCATCGGGGTCTTTTCTGAAGAGCCCTTCACCGGAACACGGTGCATCGGCAAGGATGACATCAAAGAAACCGGGCAATCGCTGAAACTCGGCAGGATCATTCTGGGTCACCACCACATTTGGGTGTCCCCACTTGGTGATGTTTTCGACAAGCACAGCTGTACGACCTCGGATGGCCTCGTTTGATACCAACAGGCTATCGGGATGGAGCATACTGATGGCATGCGCTGACTTGCCCCCGGGAGAGGCACAAAGATCAAGTACGCGCTGTGGCTTTTCGATGCCTGTTATTTTCAATGCTTGTTCCAGGAACATGGAGCTGGCTTCCTGCACATAGTACGCACCGGCGTGCAAGGCTGGATCAAGCGTGAAAACGGGTCGTTCATCCAGATAATTCCCCTGAGTACACCACGGCACAGATGGGCCTTTCACCGCGATGGGCTTGGCCGGGTTTATCCGGATACTGACGGGCGAAGGTTGATGGAGGGCTGTGGAGAAGTCGGCATAGGCAGCGCCAAGCCGATCTTGCATCATGCGTTCAAAGTCAGGAGGGATATGCAAAGTCACAATCCAAATTAGACTATTTTTGAAAAGCAATGAAACCTAACCGCGAATCCCATGTCGCCTGCGAATGATCCGAAGTTGAAAAGTTGGGTCGATGTATCGGCTAACAGTGACTTCCCCATCCAGAACATTCCGTTTGGGTTATTCAAGACCGATCGCCATTCACCCCGGGCTGGTGTGGCCATTGGCAACCAAATTCTGGACCTGGCATATCTCCATGAAAATGGTTTCCTGAACGAACTGAGTCTTACCGCTGGAATATTTACCCAATCGTCATTAAATGACTTTATCGCTTTAGGCCGGAAGAAGGTAGGAGAGGTCCGCTTACTGATATCGCAACTGCTGCGTGCTGAGAATACAACTCTCCGCGATCATGCATCTGCCAGGACAAAGGCCCTGATTCCGATGGAGGAGGCTACGATGCTTATGCCCATTCGGATAGGCAACTATACTGACTTTTATAGCAGCGAAGAACATGCTACTAACGTGGGCTCCATGTTCCGCGATCCCAAGAATGCCTTGCTCCCCAACTGGAAGCATTTGCCGGTGGGGTACCACGGCCGCGCCTCCTCGATTGTTGTTTCGGGCACGCCGGTTATTCGTCCGAAAGGTCAGGTCAAGGCGCCAGATGCTGCGTTGCCTGAATTCACGCCCACCCGTAAACTGGACTTTGAATTGGAAACCGCATTCATCACCTGCTCAAATTCTGAACTGGGAACAGCCATACCAGTGGGTGAAGCTGAACAGCATATCGTAGGTATGGTGCTCTTCAACGATTGGTCGGCCCGCGACATTCAGCAGTGGGAATATGTGCCGCTGGGTCCTTTCCTAGCCAAGAATTTTGCTTCCACCATTTCTCCCTGGATTGTTACCCTGGATGCACTTGAACCGTATCGCACCGAAGGTCCCGTCCAGTATCCTGCTGTATTGCCTTACCTGGCGTCTGAAGGGAAAGGCAATATCGATATCCAGTTGGAAGTGCTGATTCAACCGGCGGGCGCTGAACCCGTTACAGTCTGTCGCACCAACTTTAAGTACATGTATTGGAATATGGCGCAACAATTAGCGCATCAGCCGGTGAACGGTTGTAATATTCAGG
>DNZD01000388.1 GCA_003504855.1 Cytophagales bacterium | reverse complement strand
TGGTAAATGAGTATTTGGATGTGAAAGTTGTTACTAGTTCCTACGAATACAAGTCAAAGAGGCCGCTAAAGTCAATCGCGCCAAATCAATGGCGGTCTTGGGAAGGAACTCCTGTATTTTATGCGTCTTCTCTTTGGAACGAAGTAAGGGCTCTATTTACCCTCGAAAGGAGTCCGGAAACAACCTTGTATTTGAATGGTGTTTTTTCCTGGAGGTATTTTCTGGTTCCCTTGTTATGTGCATGGATTAGGGGCTTCCAAGTTATCATTAGTCCAAGGGGCATGCTTCAGTCAGGGGCACTGCAGAGTCATGCTTCAAAGAAAAAGTTATACCTGACTTTTCTGCGATGGTCGGGCTTGCTTCATAAATCAACCTGGCACGCTACTGATGAACAGGAAAGGTTGGATATTCTTAATCGAATAACGGCAAGAACAATCGTTGTTGTGGTGCCAGATGTTCCGCTGATTTCCAGTCAAAAAATACGTCAGTTGCCAAAAGAAGAAGGCAGTCTTCGCTTGTTGTATTTCTCCCTGATCGCTGAAAAGAAGAATCTCTTGTTTACCCTTGAACTACTCAATGATCCGGCCCTTAAGGGGATGAGCCTGGACATTATTGGTCCCATCAAGGACAAATATTACTGGGAGAAATGCCTGAATTATATTGGGAAGATGAGCAATCCGGAACGGATTACCTACAAGGGTGAAATCCATCCAACTCAGGTGGAAGAAGTGCTTCCTTTGTACCATGCATTAATACTGTCTACCCAGGGCGAGAATTTTGGCCATGTTATCATTGAAATGCTGTCGTGCGGACGACCCGTGTTTATATCGGATAAAACTCCCTGGCAGAACCTGAATGAGCATCAAGTTGGTTGTGCATTGCCCTTGAATATTGGTTTGTGGAGGCAAACGATGGCTCAGGCCTTAACATGGAATCAGGATGCGTTCGACCAAATTTGCCAGCGGTCCAGGAGGTACTATGAAACCGCGTTCGATTTTAACCAAATAAGGGAACGGTACATCAGGATGTTTGTACCTCTTCCGCTCCACGATCATTCCGTGGTACTCACGTATGATTATTTTTACCCTGATTTTTCCGCCGGGGGCCCCATTGCGTCTTTGGGCAATCTCACCCAATTGCTTAGGAATGAAATGCCACTGCGTATTCTTACGAGTTCCTATCATTATAGGAAAGGTCAATTCATGGAAGGAATTGCTTTAGATCAGTGGACGGTGTGGCAGGGATTTCCGGTTTGGTATGCATCCAACGCATGGAGTATAATACGAACCGTACTCGGATTTAAGAAGGGCGGACGAACCATCTTCTACCTAAATGGCATTTTCTCCATTCGTTACTTTCTGATTCCATTGATATTGTGTGTTTGGAAAGGATACCGGATTATCGTCAGCCCGCGTGGAATGCTGCAGGAGGGGGCCATGAAAAAAGGTCGCACCAAGAAACAGCTTTATATCGCGGTGGTCAAGGGAAGTCGGTTACTGAGAAAGGTAGTCTGGCATGCCACAGATACTCAGGAGTCGGCGGATATTCGGCAGCGAATTGGGCCCGGCGCAAAAGTGTTTGTGATCAGCAATGTTCCTGTAAAGCCGGTCGAAACAGTTTCGCTAATCAATAAGGCACCTGGTCAACTGCACCTGGTGTACTATTCACTGATATCTGAGAAAAAGAACCTGGATTTCTTTCTGCAACTATTAGAACACCCTTCGTTGTACACCGTGAAACTCGATATCATCGGACCCGTCAAAGACGGTTCCTACTGGAGAAAGTGCCAACGGACCATAAGCCAAATGAAGCACCCTGACCGGATTCGATACCTTGGCGAAATACCACCCGACAAATCAATGGAATTGCTTCAGCAGTATCATGGTTTGGTATTGCCAACACTGGGTGAGAACTTTGGTCATGCCATTGTAGAAATGCTTTCGGCCTCCCGCCCAGTAATTATTTCAGATAAAACACCATGGAACGATATATCAGTGATGCAAGGCGGATTTGCATTGCCCCTGCAGCAAGAGAAATGGATACCTGCTCTCGAAACAATGCTGGATTGGACCTATCAGGATTTCAAACAAATAGCTGATGGGGCACTCCTTTACTATCGGAATAATTTCAATTTTGAAAAGTTGAAGAAGGAGTATATTGAAATGTTTTCTAATGTTGCGTCATGATCATCCTCGGAATTAACGCTTACCACGCCGATTCGTCTGCTGCTATTCTGGTCAATGGAAAACTGGTGGCAGCCACCGAAGAAGAGCGCTTCCGCAGGATCAAGCACTGGGCCGGGTTCCCGTCACAGGCGATAGCATTTTGCTTGAGGGAAGCAGGTATTGACATTAGTCAGGTGGATCACATCACCATTGGCAGGGACCCTAAAGCCAAATGGCACCGCAAGGTCATGTTCCTCCTGCAGGATCCTTTCGGTAGCGTGGGGACCGTGCGTGAACGACTCGCCAACCGCAAGAAGGTGATGTCACTGGAGATGGAGTTCAAGCAACACTTTGGCGCTGACCCGTCGGCGATTAGATCCAAAATTCAGAATATCGAACATCACCGAAGCCATATGGCTTCGGCGTTTTTTGCCAGCCCTTTTGAAGAGGCTGCTGTGCTTTCCATTGATGGAGCTGGTGATTTTACCACAACCATGATTGGGGTGGGTAAGGGCAATAAGCTGGATGTGTTGGACTCAGTGGATTTTCCTGTGTCCTGTGGCACGTTTTATACGGCGTTCACTCAGTTCCTTGGATTTCCGCATTATGGGGACGAATACAAGGTGATGGGCCTGGCTCCCTATGGTACACCCCGCTTTGCGGACAAGGTGCGCCAGGTCTTGCGTTATACCAACAATGGATTGTTTGATTGGGATACCCGTTACTTTCGATCTGCACGGGAGGTGGTGGTGACGTACAATGAGCAACATATTCCGGTGGTTGGCAATTTGTTCAGTGACTACTTTGTTCAACACTTCGGCCCGCCTCGTCAAAAGGAAGATGAACTCACCCAGGCGCACAAGGACCTGGCGGCTTCCGTGCAGCGCGTCACTGAGGAACTGCTTATCCATGTTTTGACCCACCTGCAAAAGCGCACCGGATTGAAGAGGGTGTGCGTCGCGGGGGGAGTTGCTCAGAATTCCGTCGCCAACGGGAAATTCATTGGTAATACTGGATTTGAAGAATTATACATCCCATCTGCCGGACACGATGCCGGACTCTCCATGGGGTCGGCGATGTATCAACATCATCATGTACTGGGCAACCCCCGGGTGGCCCCGGTTTATTCTGCCTATACCGGCTCCAGGTTTTCCAATGAGGAGATTGAAACGTTCCTCAAAGAACGCGGCGTGACGTACACCCGATTGCCGGATGAAATCCTGTATCAGAAAGTGGTAGAGAAGTTGATCGAACCCGGTGTGGTAGGTTGGTTTTCCGGCAGGGCCGAGTTTGGACCCCGTGCGCTGGGTGCCCGTTCCATTCTTGCAGACCCGCGTAACCCCAGGGCAAAGGACCTGCTCAATCTGAAGATCAAACGACGGGAGAGTTTCCGTCCTTTTGCCCCCTCCATCCTGGAAGAATATACCAGTGCCTACTTTGAGAAAACGGAGCCTGTTCCTTTTATGGAGAAGGTATTCCCCATCCGTCCTGAAAGGCGTGACGAGATACCCGCCGTGACACATGTGGATGGTACCGGCAGGCTGCAAACCGTAATGAAAACAGTTTCACCCAGGTACTATGCATTGATTGATGCATTCCGAATAAAGACAGGTGTTCCTATTCTTCTTAACACGTCATTTAACGAGAATGAGCCCATTGTCAATAGTCCGGCTGAGGCCCTGGATTGCTTCCTGCGCACCCAGATGGATATGCTCGTGCTGGAAAACTGTCTGATCGAACGATAATTTAAGGATATGCTTATCGTCAATCAACATGCGGTGCCAATTGCAGTTGATGTGGTTAACGCGTTTGCAGCCGCTGGTAAGAAAGTAACTTTATTTACCGGCTACGTGGAGACAGGGGGTAAGCCCTTGCATCCTTCAGTGCGTTTGGTTTCCAGCGTTACCTATCGACGCGGCTCCACCTTCAGTCGGTTATTTACCTGGTTAGCTTTTTCGGCCCATTATT
>DNZD01000216.1 GCA_003504855.1 Cytophagales bacterium | reverse complement strand
CATGGACAATGTGACACCTGTCTATGTAAAGACCCATGAGGATAATATCGTATTGAATAGCTCAAAACCGATATTACTCACCTGGTTCAGTGTTGGGATTACCAATCCCATATCGATTAAGGCGCCAGGAGATTTCGCATTGTCAGTGGATTCAATGGCATACAAGGATTCATTGTTAGTTGCGCCATCGCCGGCCAGGCAGCAACTTTGGATCAAAAGAAAGTCGTCTGCGCCTGGTGAAGTTCAAGGTGATATTATCTTTAGATCGGGCCTGGTCACTGGTTCTGTTCACGTCACTTCCGGTTTGATGGATGAAACTTGGGATGTGTCCACCTTTAACCTGGAGTTTTTTGGTACGAACATTAGAAGCACAACGGGCCAGGAATTTGGACCTGCAGACGACACCTTACAGGTCAGGAATGTTGCCCGGGTGATCAGGAGGATGGGCAGTGACCTGATCTCTGTGCAAGAGGTATCAGACCGGGTAGCGTGGGATACACTCATGCGATTGTTACCTCGGTACAAATCAACAATAAGTAATCGCTGGTCTCATTCCACGGATCCACCGGACCCGAATTTTCCGCCCCAACAAATCGGCTTTATCTATGATACAACTTCGGTAGAACTCATCGCGGTCCAGCCCATGTTCAGGCATTTGTATGACGATATTCTGGCGGGGAAAACTTCCTTACCGGGATACCCCGGCAGTAGCAGTTCATTCTGGTCGTCGGGACGGTTGCCGTTCCGGGCAACAGTGCGGGTGAAAGAGTTGAATGAAAAACGAACGATACAAGTCATTGACATCCACGCAAAATCAGGGGCTGCTCAAACCGACCATGATCGGAGAAAATATGATGCAGCTGTGCTGTATGATTCGCTCACACAAAACTTTACCAATCAGTCGGTGGTTCTATTGGGTGACTTCAATGATGAGATTTCCAAATCCATAACACCCGGTGCTGCGTCACCGTATCAACCCTTTATGGACGACACCGTGCATTTTGCCGTGCTCACGCGAACAACGGTCGGCTATTCCTATCCGGCCACAAAGGGTTTTATTGATCATGTTATCGTATCGAAGGACTTACTGCCCTGGTTGCTGGGTGGTTCGGTGCGGACAGAAGATGCCCGCAAGTATGTGACCAACTACACCACGACCACGTCCGATCATTTGCCTGTGACGGCCAGGTTTATGTTTGTGCCGCGACCCCAAAAAATCACAACCCCGTCTTTTCCACCGACCACATATGGAGATCTTCCATTTCGAATAGAAGCAAACGCATCATCCGGATTGCCTGTTTCAATCACAAGCCTGGACACTGCGAGACTCATCATTCGACATGATTCGGTTTTTGTGCGTGGAGCCGGATCGGTCACACTTCGGTACAGCCAATCGGGCAATCAGTTTTACGCCCCCGCTGAAGCAGTAGAAATTATTATTGTAATAGGTCAGGCATCACAGCAACTACAGGTGCCGCCCATCACCGACAAAACCATTGGCGATGCTGATTTTTCGGTGCCTGCAACGACAAGTTCTGAACTTAAGGTGGTTATGAAGGCCATAACTAATAATGTGTTGATTATGCCCAACAACCTGATTCATTTGACTGAAGCAGGGCCTGCCACCATCATCTTTTCGCAACCTGGCGATAGCAATTACAAGCCAGCGGTTTCAATGACCCGATCGTTTTGTATTAAACCTCCACCGCCAAAAATAACCGCGCAGACTAATCATGCGCCGGAATTTGTGCTCACCTCCAGTGCTCTTGCCGGCAATCAATGGTATTTCAGGGGCACACCCATTGCAGGAGCTACAGCACCAATCCTGACAACGCACGTACCTGGTGTTTACACCGTACAAGCCACCGTTGGAAACTGTATCAGTGTATTCTCTCATGAATTTATTTTAGTGATCAATGACATTGAAGATTCAGTTCCCGTGTCGGTGTATCCCAATCCCGCGACAAAATCACTACGGGTTACGGGCCTGGATGAGGTGATCAGCGTATGCGATATGGCTGGCAGAATATGGAATCCAGAGTTCACCCACGATGGCCATGACTTCGTGATACACCTGGATGCACTGCCGCCAGGCAACTATGCATTAGTTGGCAGCGTGAATAATGCGCTAAGGGTAATACGCTTTACGCGGAGTCCGGACTAAAAACTGACGGTTAACTGAATCTTTGCCGCGAGGTTATCGGAGACAGCAGGTAATGCATTAGGACCATACCGATAGAACACACCGGCCCCGATGCCATAATACAAGATGTTAACATATTTGAATCGCAGCAGATTATTCAGCATCAGTCCACTCTCGAAGAAACCGCGATCCATGCTCTTGACTGCTAAGCCGATGTGGTCACTTGGATGTTGCAGCGATCCGTAGCCGATGTGCTGAACCAGCGAAAGTTCGGGCCGGAAATAGGGACTCCTGGTTCCGGTAAGGCGCCCAAAGTTGTGATCGATGAACAGGTAAGCATATTGGTCTGAAGCGAACTCGTACAGTCCCATGGTTTGAAAGTAATTGGGAATATAGAGCATTGATTTAAATGATGAAGACTCGTCACTGCCTTTGCCATTAAACAAATAAGGATATGGTAGAGTGCCCCATGCCTTTCCGGACTGAATCTCAAACCGGGTTTTACCTACGCCCCGAATATTAAAATGATAATCGAAACGAAATTCAATTTTACTGAAACCGTAAGCGCCGTCTAACCAACCTTGTTCTGCCCGGGATACCCGAACTTGAAGGTGAGGAGAAGCTGGTTCGGTTGCTATTTTGTTTGGACCTATTTGTGTATAAGTTTCGCGCCACGCAAACCTGGCCAGCAGTCCAATTTCTGTGATATTGAAAACCCGCTGGTCAACACCAGGTTCATTTTGCGGAACATAATGATAGCCATATGTTGGTCTGCGATTTTCCTGCATCCCATACAGCGCCAGTTGGGAAAAACGCCTGGGCCTGAAGCCAAATTCCAACCGCTTTTGTAAAACACTATCCATCCTGCTCGTAAGCCACATACGGAAACTCTCATTACCGCGATAAATACCCGGGGTGCTATGAAAACTGGCACTGCCTGGCTCAGATAAGTCCTGTCGATAAGATGTCCTGAGATACATGTCCCTTTCGGGTTGAAGGTTTAGCTGAAATCCGCCTCCGTACTTTAATGCTTTGTCGCGGAGGCCGTATCCGGCATAACCATCCAATTGAAAGATCCTTGAGAGGCGTTCTCCTGTCTGTATCCCTAATCCAAACCGGACGTTTTCATACTCGTTGAGCTTCAGCAGGTAATCCAGGGGCAAATAGAATTTTCCCGCCTTGAGTTTCCCGACCATAAGTCCTTCCATCAGGCCCATCATGTTGTTAAGACCCCTTAGCTTTTGAGAAAGGGAATCATAGTATGTATAGGTGTGCTGCTCCCTGCGGCCAAGGCTGTCAATACGGGCATCTTTCCAAAATTCTGCTGACCGGTGATTAGCCTCGGGGTCGAAAGTCACGTTACGAACATCAAAGGATTTGTCGGTGACGGCATCAAAGTTGACGCGGGTAATGTAGCTGCGACTCACATACCTGAGGAGATGCCCCTGGATGCCTGCCTGTTTGAATCTCAGCTCCGTGTTGAGTTGTGATGGAAACCAATGTCCGCTCACTTTTTCATATTTCTGCTGGATATGCGATTCGATCAGCACCTTGTCATCAGCCGGTGTTGCTAAAACATGCTCCAGTGCATATCCGTCACTGCTGATGTAAAGCTGACCTTTCAGTCCTTCGAATGACTTGCCTGGAAGCGGCTCGAAGGTGATCACAAACAAACTATCTGCAGTCCGTAGTATTGCGTCAGCCAGGGTAAAGTCATAGCGCTGCTCGCTGTTGGGGGTGATGGGGTTGAGATACGATTTGCCGAACAACTCAATGTAAGACTTATAGAAAGTGAAAGGCTGAAAGTCAGTGGCGAGAAAGGAAAAGAATGGATCCCGGATGCCCGACATCTGATTTCCCAACACAACCTCCTTACTGAAGTTTGGTTTTCTGAATTCACGACGCGTATAGCTTTCAGCGATGAACAGGTGGTTGCCAGCGATAAATCTGTTGAATGAAATAGAGTCTGCTGGCTTTAGCTTTCGACCCAGCCTGGGCCCAGTTGGATTTTCTTCCAGTGAACCATAAAGCTTGTTGTAACTATTGTAGGAAAAGGAAGGCAGGTTTTCCGGATCATTTATTTCCCGGTGGGCAACAGCCTCGCGGATGATGCGCACAGCGGGGTTGGCCCCACTTCGTACCACAAGTTCCCTTAATGTTGTCGCCTGCTCCCTGAGCCTGATCACCATCGGGGAGGAGGTGACATTTATGCTTTGCGACTCATAACCCACATACCGAAACTCAAGGGTGCTGCGACCAGCAGGGAGTTGCAATGTGAATTTTCCGTCCACATTGGTGGACGTTCCGTAGCGAGTTCCTGTTACGCCGATATTTACAAAGGGAAGGGGCGCCTGGTTTTTCTCATCGACAACCATGCCGGATACCTGCTGTGCCACTGCCTTCGAAACGAGCAGACACAAACCTGTGATCAGGAGTATTTTGATGTGGCGGGGCATTGAAATAAAATGCCCCTCGTACTACGGTCGTTGAGCGAGCATTTGAACTACCGTAACGGCAGCCTCTTCACCTTTGTTGCCAAGTTTTCCACCCGCACGCTCGAGGGCCTGCTTTTTGTTCAGCGTGGTGAGGACCCCAAAAGCTACGGGCTTTCCGGTGGACAGGTTTACTTTCATGATGCCCTGGGCTACCGCCTGGCATATATAATCAAAGTGAGGAGTATCTCCCTGGATCACACAACCAAGGCAAATCACGGCGTCAATATCCTTGTCTTCGGCGAGCCATTGGGCCGCGAGAGGCAACTCAAAGCTTCCCGGAACATCTTTACGGATGATATGGTCTTTCTTTGCTCCCAGCGAAATCAGGGCTTCATGGGCACCATGGTACAGAGCCTCCGTAACGTCAGCATTCCACGATGCGACCACAATACCAAATTTCTTTTTGGTGAGTGAGATGGGACTCTTGCCGTGAACAGAAGTGAGTATGCCAGACATAGGTTGAAATAAAAAATGGGGCTGTATCAATCATGCTGATACAGCCCCAAATATACGTTTAGTAAAAGAGATCAGGAATTGGGCTCCAGACGTGCTTTAAATTTGCGCGCGTTCTGGTACTCAGCACTGTCGAAGTACTCATCGATAATGCGCTGATAAGCTTTGATG
>DNZD01000369.1 GCA_003504855.1 Cytophagales bacterium | reverse complement strand
TCGCAGCCTTCCTCAAATTGCTGATTCCCCTCATTGCCGTGTTGCCAGGCATTGCTGCTTATGTGCTTTTTCAGGAAGGCAACTTCCAGACGGAAATGATGATTGAGGGAGTTGTGAAACCCGACCACGCTTATCCCACCCTGCTCCATTTGTTGCCGGCCGGACTGAAGGGGCTTGCCTTCGCCGCACTGACGGCAGCCATAGTCGCATCCCTGGCAGGAAAAGCCAACAGTATTTCAACCATATTCTCGTTGGACATCTATCACAAATTCTTTCATCGCCAGGCAACAGACCGGCAAGTGGTACGGATTGGCAGGTTCGCTGTAATCGGCTCCATGCTTATCGCATGTCTAGTGGCTCCGGCGCTCAAGTCATTGGATCAGGCTTATCAATTCATTCAGGAGTACGTAGGCTTCATTTCGCCGGGTGTGTTGGCCGTATTTCTGATGGGTTTTCTCTGGCGCCGGACGACTTCGTCGGCGGCGCTGGCAGGTACGCTGCTCACCATTCCCTTATCGGCGGTACTGAAATTCCTGCCCCGCTGGACCGATGGTCGGTTTCCTGATTTTCCATTCCTCGACCGGATGTCCATTGTGTTTGGGGTGGTGATCGCTCTGATGATTTTGATATCCCTGCTGGACAAGCGGAGCACCTCACAACCCCGCACGCTGCAACTTGACCCTGCCATGTTTCGCGTGTCACCTGCATTTATGGTCGGTTCGGTGTTGATTACGGGCATTCTTGTAGCCCTGTACACGATATTTTGGTAGCCCGAAGCGTGGTTTTCGAAAATCATTAAATTTGAAAGTCCAAAATTGTGCCGTATGAAAAACATGTCAAATAAGGAGGCGAACCCACTGAACAGTCTCGATCAATGGGAAGATGACATCGTATTGCGCTACCCTGAACCAGGCAGCAAGGCCAAAGAAGAATACCGCAACTACGACAACCCGGCACGCGATACAGTTAAAGAATTTTATCGGCTGAACCACACCCACCAGACCTATGCGTTTGTTCAGGAGAAGCGCAAGGAGTTTTTAAAATTCGATCGCAAAGAAATGCCAGTCTGGAAAGCCATGGAATTTCTGAATACGCTGGTGGATGATTCTGACCCGGACATCGAACTCGATCAGCTCCAGCATTTATTGCAAACTGGTGAGGCTATTCGCCGTGATGGTCATCCCGACTGGTTTGTATTGACGGGATTTATCCATGACATGGGAAAAGTGTTGTGTTTGTTCGGCGAACCGCAGTGGGCCGTGGTCGGTGACACCTTTCCGGTTGGCTGTAAGCATTCTGACAAAATCGTGTATCCGGAGTTTTTTACACTCAATCCGGATTCATCGAACCCGCAGTATAATACCAAGTATGGCGTATACACACCCGGCTGTGGTCTTCGCAATGTGCACATGTCCTGGGGCCATGATGAATACCTGTATCATATCACCAAAGACTACTTGCCCGAGCCTGCGTTGTATATGATCCGCTATCATTCATTCTATGCCCAGCATCGCGAAGGCGCCTATGACTATCTGATGGATGATCACGATCGGGAAATGTTTGAATGGGTGAAGAAGTTTAACCCCTATGATCTGTACTCCAAGAATCCAGTGCCGCCCAACCTGAAGGAGTTGAAGCCGTATTACGAGGATCTGATCGCGAAGTATCTACCCAAGACCATTCGGCTTTAGCCCAGTTTCCCATCAGTCTACCCAATCATCCGGTTTGGTTGTAGTTGACTTTTGACCCGGGAAGGCTATGCGGCAGTCCATGCCGATTGGTCCGGCGCGAAGTGTTCCCTCACAATCGTCCTGCGGTATTACAATTTCCGGAATGCGATGGGTATTCTTGTCCAGGTAAATCTGTTTGCGGCTGATGGCAGAGGCATAGAATATGCCGTAAGCCTTCACTTTATTATTCACTTCGAAAATATTGGACGGAATCTTTCCGCCGACAGGCTGAAACAGGCTGCCGATACCCTCCTGCTGAGCCTGAATGGCATGCCAGTATTCAAATGCCTGACGCGATAAGCTCAACTGTTGAACCTCAACACGGTATTTCTCCCAGAACGTGTAAAAATTTATCGGCACCGTTCCCATTTCCACATTGATGAACTTCCCGTTCGATGAGAGTTGGGTATCAGTAACCCGGGGCTTGTTTTCAGGGGCGGTCACCCAGCATCGGCAGCAGGTGCAGGCCAAACCAATAACGTACTCCACTTTTTGCGTTACCGGATTATAGGCATAGCCCTCCTGCGGATTCGCAGCCGATACCAGTGCCGCTCCACTACAAGGTGCGGGACACCAGCTGCATTGGGGCGGCGTAGGTGGACAATGGGTGTATTTGGGTTCGGTGCGGACCACATAGGTACCATTCAGTTTCCATCGATAGTATTTGTCCTGGCCGGTGGCAGCACTCGCATTCATGAAAATCCGATACCGATATTCCGGTGGAGCATTTGAATGTGTTACGGTTTCAAATGCCCAATAAATACTGTCAACAGTCCCTACAGTTCCCAACTTATCGGGTTTTGATTCAAATACGTGACCATCGCGCATCTCTACCCTGACATGATATGACCTTCCCGGCACGCCGCGTATGCCATTCGGCTTGGTCTGGTATTCACCATCATGAATCTGTTCCAACTCTTCCGAATTACCGGCATCATCTGCTATAGTAACTTTTGATGCAGTAAGGGGTACACCCAACGGATGGGTATCATCCGTTCTTATTACCGTATTGAGCTTTACCGTATAGGGTCCGGGATCACTGGTAATAAGTCCGTCTACCACAATCTCTCCCAGGGTTGAGGCTGGTACGATAAGATCAATCCGGTCGATACAGGCATCGATCACTAACCATAGAACAAGAAACAGAACAACCCTTCCCATCTTCAAGCAAAAATACACTGCAAACACGATCTTTCTCTTACATCGCAATAAACTCACACGCCTTTGGGGATAGTGGCATGCGCGCTAGCAATCAATCTACCCAATCAGCAGGACGGGTGGTGGTTGAACGTTGACCTGGAAACGCAATCCGGCAGTCCATACCAATTGGCCCAGCACGGAGAACGCCCTCGCAGTCGTCCTGAGGTATTACTATTTCCGGAATTCGGTATGTGTTCTTGTCAAGATAAATTTGTTTGCGATGAATAGCAGATGCATAGAATATGCCAAAGGCCCTCACCTTATTATTGACTTCAAAAATATTGGTGGGAATTTTTCCGCCAACAGGCTGAAACAGACTTCCAATACCCTCCTGCTGGGATTGAATGGCATGCCAATAATCAAACGCTTCGCGGGACAAGCTCATCTGCTGCACTTCAACGCGGTATTTTTCCCAGAAGGTATAGTAATTGACGGGCACCGTACCCATCTCTACACGAAGAAACTTGCCGTTTGAAGAAAGGCGTGTATCCGTTACCCGGGGCTTGTTTTCTGGCGCGGTAACCCAGCATCGACAGCACGTACATTTGAGACCTATTATATACTCAATCTTGTTGGTCTCCGGGTTAATTCCATATCCATCCTGAGGGACCCCTCCGCCAACGAGGGCGATTGCACCACTACAGGAATCCGGACACCAATGGCAGCCAAAGGGGGGAGGTTTGCAATGCGTGAATTTGGGCTCAGTCCGTACGACATAGGTACCATTCAGTTTCCA
>DNZD01000107.1 GCA_003504855.1 Cytophagales bacterium | reverse complement strand
GTGATCGGGCAGGTATTGACCTGTGCCAAACACCCTAACGCAGATAAATTATCCGTGACCACCGTGGATGTGGGTGGCCCAGCGCCCCTCGCTATTGTTTGTGGTGCGCCCAACGTTGCCGCCGGACAAAAGGTGGTGGTGGCAGTACCAGGTACCACCGTGCACCCCACCGAAGGGGAACCGTTTGCCATCAAAGCCACCAAGATCCGGGGTGAGAAAAGCGAAGGCATGATCTGTGCCGAAGATGAAGTAGGCCTGGGCAATAGCCACGCCGGCATTATGGTGCTGGACACCCAGGTACCCAATGGCACGCTGGCATCAGACTTCTTCAAGATTGAAACAGACTATATCCTGGAAATCGGGTTAACACCCAACCGGGCGGACGCCGCTTCACACATCGGCGTTGCGCGCGATATCCGTGCCGCCAAAGGCAGAGCCATCCAATGGCCTTCGGTGGAGGCATTCAAACCCGACAATCAATCGCTCCCGATTAGAGTAACTGTAGAAAATACAGATGCGTGTCCCCGTTATTCGGGTGTAACCCTTACGGGAATTACGATCAAAGAATCTCCGGCCTGGTTAAAGCAACGACTGATTTCCATTGGCCTGTCGCCCATCAACAATGTGGTGGATATCACGAATTATGTATGTCACGAAACGGGCCAACCCATGCATGCCTTTGATGCAGCTGCCATTACGGGTGGACAAGTGGTCGTGAAGACCCTGGCCGAGGGGACAAAATTCATTACCCTGGACAACAAAGAGCGGTCACTGGCAGCCAAGGACCTGATGATCTGCAACAGCGAACAAGGCATGTGCATTGCGGGTGTTTTTGGTGGTGCCAGGAGCGGTATCAGTGCCACTACCACCAGCCTGTTTCTGGAGAGCGCCACGTTCTCACCAGAGTATGTGCGCAGAACCAGCAACTTTCATCAACTGAAGACCGACGCCTCGTTCCGTTTTTCGCGCGGGACGGACCCTTTGCTTACCGTATACGCCCTAAAGCGGGCTGCCCTGCTCATCAAGGAATTGGCTGGCGGATCTATTTCATCGGATATCGTGGATATATACCCGAAGCCCGTGGAGCGGCGGACCATTGCCATCAAGCACAAGAACGTAGAGCGGTTGATTGGCAAAAAGTTGCCACAAGAAGAGATTTATCGGATTCTGGGTCTGCTGGATATTGAAGTCAGCGACAAGACAGATACTGGATTTAAAGTTTCGGTTCCACCCTATAGGGTAGATGTGTTGCAGGAAGCTGATGTGGTGGAGGAAATCCTCCGCATCTATGGTTTCAATAACATTGAGCTGAAAGAAGAGGCCGGCACCGATTTCCTGGCCCATTTTCCCGTCAAGGACCTCAACAAGTTCAAGAAGAACATTGGGGGGCTGCTGGTTGCTAACGGCTATTTCGAGATACTGACCAATTCACTTACCAACGCCTCCTATCAGCAAAAGCATAAATTGACATTTGGCGGTGAGCCGGTGGAGGTGCTGAACAAATTGAGTGAGGAGTTGGGCATTTTGAGGCAGACCATGCTGTTTACAGGGCTGGAAGTTTGTGCTTATAATTTCAACCGGAAGCAGAAGGACATGAAGTTCTTTGAATTTGGTAAGGTCTACAGCAAAGCCGGTGCGGGCTACCACGAAGAGGAGCGGCTTGCCGTGTACATTGGCGGAAATCAGGTATCAGAAACCTGGCAGGAACAGCCCCGGCCGGTAAGTTATCATGACATAGCCCAGGCTGTGGCCCAGGTGCTGGAGCGCTGTGCGATTTCCGGCGACGAGCATGAGCCTTTACATGACCCCCTGTTTGACTATGGGTTGCGTTTGCTTCGCGGTGGTCAGGAAGTTGGGAGGGTTGGCAAGGTGAAGGCTGCCCTGACCCGTGAATTTGGACTGAAGACGGACATTTTCTATGCCGACCTGAGCACTGATTTGCTTTTCCAAACAGCAAACCCTAAGTTCGGAGTGTTGGAAGTTTCCCGGTTCCCGGAGGTCAAACGAGACCTCTCGCTGATCCTCGACAAGAAGGTGCGTTTCGATGAGATTCGTGCGTTGGTCAGGGATTCAGATCGCAAGTTGATTCGCAATGTCACTGCCTTTGATGTGTATGAAGGAGATAAGATTCCGGAGGGCAAAAAGGCATATGCATTGGGCTTCACCCTGCAGGATGAAACAAAAACTTTGACGGACGAGGAGATTGATAAAACAATGAATAAATTGATGTCAGCGTTTGAGCAAAAGCTTGGCGCCATCATCAGGAAATAGAGAAACCAATCGATAAGCACCCCAATCACGATCCGCATGGAAGCAGAAGTTTTGAAGGCCAATCTCAACGGCCTGGAGCGAAAGTTGATTGTGCTCCTGAATGAGCACAAAAACCTGAAACAGGAAGTAAATGGCCTGAAAACCGAAAATTCGGAGCTCCGGCAGCTGATTAAGCAGCGGGACGAGCAGCTGGGGGGTTTTAAAAATCAGATAAAAATCACTAAGATTGTGGATAATATTCACCCGGAAGACGGAAGTGTTTCGGAGTTGAGGAAGACAGTGGATGATTACATCCGTGAGATAGACAAATGCATCGCTCATTTAAGTCGTTAATCGTAGATGGACGAACTTTCAATAAAGATCAAGATCGCTGACCGCGAATACCCGATGAAGGTAAAGCGCCACGAGGAAGAACGCGTGCGTGCGGCGGGCAAACTGATCAATGAGAAGCTAAAATCCTATCGCGAGCAATTCGGCCTTGATGATAAACAGGACCTGTTGGCTATGACGGCCTTCGACTGCCTGATCCAGAAAATGGAAGCAGAAGAAGATACCAGTGCCGTTGACAAAACTGTGGTGGAGAAAATCACCCACCTCAACCAACTTGTCTCGCAGGCTATTGTCTGAATTTCCCTTCTCCTGAAGTACCTCTGTTAGCGGCCCTTGCCCTTCCGGCAATCCCTAAACGCTAACCTATTCAAGGTATGGAAATGTTACCCCTTATTGGCGCCTCGGCAGTCATCACCATTGGCCTGAGCATAATCATCGGCACCCTGCTATACAAGCGCAAATTGCGCCGGAATAAACAGGTAAACGAGGACCGCGCCCAACTGATCATCAAAGAAGCTGAACTACAGGCTGAGAACATCAAGAAAGACCGCAT
>DNZD01000002.1 GCA_003504855.1 Cytophagales bacterium | reverse complement strand
GGTTCCGTTGAAGTCTTCGTTGTTTTCATACAACGCATCATAAACTTTCTTGCCCAGCACAACAGCCTTGGCACCATATTCAATTTCACGCTTGCTGAAATTCCGGCCCAACTCAAAGTTGAGGGACTTCACATACATATAGTCATCGTTGATGCCCGTTACGGAAATATTCGGGTTGGTCTTCTTGGAGCCGTGCTTTACTTCAGTGGCAAAAGACAGGTTGGCGGACAAACTGATATTGGACCGCACATTGAACTGATCCATGAAGCGTTGCACTTCATTCAACTGTAGCGGCTTGTAAACTCGTTCTTTAATACCTGCCAGGCTGGTTCCGCGGTTTTGCTTGGAGCCAATGTCGAAGGTGTTGGCACCCAGTGACGCGAGGCTCTCATTGAGGGTCACTCCAATACCATCCACTGCAGTGAGTGAGCCTACCAGGGCAGTAATACCAAACGTTACGATCACGGCCGTGAGCACGGAACGGAGCATGTTTGCCTTAATGGAGCGGAGGCCTTCGCGGAAATTCTCGAGCATAGTTTCTTAAATAATTCAGCAGTCCAGCACAAAAATACCGCCTTTTGCGTTTGTACTCAGGATAACTGCGGTCAATAATTTGTTACTTTGAGACTGGTACCTCTAACGATGCGTCTGATTCTTTTGTTTTCCTTTTTGATTACCGGCTTTTCGGCCCGGGCGAACTACATCCTCATCCCCATGGACGGCAAGCAGGCAGACCACCTGAAAGCCTATGGAATCGCCTATTGGGTGCTGAAAAAGGACACCGAGGTCGACTGGCTCCTGAATTACCGGGGGGGCAGTTTCCTCTGCAAGTACTACCCCCAGGTCCAAAACGAGCTGGTGGTCCGGGGTGTCTCCTACGACATCATATCCGATGCTGAGGCCAACCAGATCCTGGCCGAAATCGCCAGTCCGGCCCTCAATTACGATATCATGAAGCTGGAGAAGTACCCGAAAATTGCCGTGTACTCTCCCAAATCCAAACAACCCTGGGACGATGCGGTAACCCTTGTGCTCACCTATGCTGAGATCCCTTACGACGTAGTCTTCGATGACGAAGTAATGAAGGGTGACCTCACCAAATACGACTGGCTGCACCTCCACCACGAAGACTTCACCGGCCAATACGGAAAATTCTATGGCACCTACGGCAACATGCCCTGGTACCTGGATCAGCAAAAAGAGGCAGAAGACATGGCACGAAAACATGGCTTCCCGAAAGTATCCCAGCTGAAACTGGCCGTCGCCAAACACATCCAGGAGTTCGTGGGTGCCGGCGGTTTTTTGTTCGCGATGTGCTCGGCCACGGATTCATTCGATATCGCTGTGGCCGCTGACGGTGTTGATATCTGCGAGCGCATGTATGATGGCGACCCGGCCGACCCGCGCGCCCAGGAAAAACTGAACTACGAAAAGACTTTGGCTTTCACCAATTTTCATTTGGTCCGCGATCCCTATACTTATGAGTTCTCTGATATTGATAACAACCCCCAGGACCGCGGGCTGCGTCAGGACAACGACTACTTTGCCGTATTTGAATTTTCCGCCAAATGGGATCCCATCCCTACCATGCTCACCCAGAATCACACGAAAGTGATCAAAGGCTTTTACGGTCAGACCACTGGTTTCAAGAAGCAATTGATCAAATCGGATGTGGTGATCATGGGTGAAAACCGCGAGATCAACGAAGCGAAATACCTTCACGGTGTGTTTGGCAAAGGATTCTGGACCTACTATGGAGGCCACGATCCGGAAGACTATCAACACACCGTTTACGAAGAACCCACGGACCTGACCTTACATCCCAACTCACCGGGCTTCCGCCTGATCCTGAACAACGTGTTGTTTCCGGCGGCCAAAAAGAAGAAGCAAAAGACTTAGTGCATCCGGTCCTGACGGACCTCCAGTTCTTTCATGATCAGCGCCTCGGCCGCAAGCATTTCCCGCCAACGTTTCTCGACAGCTATCGGATCGTGGTATTCTTTAGCGAGGGACAGAAAGAGCTTGTAGTGACCGGCCTCTGATACCATTAAGTCATGGTAGAAGTCTGCGAGATCACGATCGGCGATCTCTTTGGACAGCAACCGGAACCGTTCACAACTCCGGGCCTCAATGAGGGCATTCATTAATAATTTCTCAACCAGCTGCTCCTCCCGGCTTCCACCCGTCTTCACGATACTGCGCAGTTTTTCCACATATTCATCCTTGCGTGATTCACCCAGGGTCCAGCCTCTTGCCCTGAGTTTTTCGAGCACCTGTTCAAAGTGATTCCACTCTTCTGACACCACCGGCGTGAGTTTGTCCACCAACGATTGGCGATCAGGGTGCAGGATGATGAGGGATATGCAGGACGATGCTGCTTTCTGTTCGCAATAGGCGTGGTCGATCAGAATGTCCCGTATGTTCTTTTCAGCGATGTTCACCCAACGCGGATCCGTTGGCAGTACCAGGCCGAGAACGTGCTTTTCCATGTTTAGTCGAACAACAAAAACTCGAAACCAAAGTCTATCATGTTCCGGGTGCCCGGATAACCGGGAGTCGGCAGGTAGCCAATGCCCCCGTTAAACATCTGGAACACGTTGTGATACTTAAAGAAGTACCTGGTGCGCCCCATCTTTCCTACCACGAAGATATCTATGAGCGGAAATGATTTGCTCACTATACGGTCCTGGATATAAAATTGCTGGATGGCCGGGTCATACGCGAGGGCTTTATAGTCGGAGTGCCAGTGGAAGTCAACGCCGGCATGAAGCTGCAAATGTCTGTTAAACATAATGTTCTCGTAAGCCAATTGACCATTGATAAACACCGTGGGAATTCGAAGCACATTGTCATCATTGGTGATGATCTGTGTATAGATCGCCTGCGGACGGAAATATACATGTCGGAGAAAACGGATGGACGCCTTCACCTCAGGGGCAAAGGTGCTTTGGAATCCGGTGGATTGGTATGGCAATACATTTTGTTCGTTTGAAAGATCTTCCTTGAAATACACCGTGTTGTGCAACAGACTCACAGTGCCCCCTGCCCTGAAATCCATTTCCCCCTTCTTATATTTCAGAAATCCCTGTGCTTGGGTTGAACTGATGCCAGCAAAATCATTCAACCAACTGTCGTGGGCACCCAGGTAGGCGAGTTGCATGAACCCGGGTTTGGAGAGGGCACTGCGGAAATATCCTTCGAGCCAGGGCGACTCAATAGACCCTTCAATCCGGTAATATCCGGATAACAAGTAGTCGGCAGCAGCTGAGATGCGTGTAACGGAATCCAGCTTGAGCGAGATCGTACCACCGAGGTAACTTTCAGACCCGGTTGTTTCCGGAACAGCCAGATCGGGATTGGTAAAATTGTAGTACCGATAGCGGTAATGTCCGCTGTAAAACAACTTACCCACACTTCCTTTAATACCTACCTCCTGCTGCGTGGTGGTGAACGTCGACTGATCACTCACCGTGATAGAATCATGACGCAGGTTGGTGTTGTGATCAAACAGGCTGCCCGGATCTTTCGCTACGTCATCACCGAAAATATTCCATTGCTTGGTGAAATCTGCGATGTGGTAGATCTGAAACGCTTTCACCAACTGATAGTGGTGCGAGAAATGAATGTTGCGCCGATACTCTTCGGTCTTGGCAGCCGCGAGCCTCAACCTGGCCGTCGGATCAAAGATGCTTATGGTGGCTGCCGTGGTGTCAACACCACCGTTTTCATTTACCCGATGACGAATACGACGGAAATTAGCCAACAGGAAATAGCGATCATTTTTCGACCGGTAGGTAGTGTAGAAATCATAGTATTGACTGACTGCAATGCGATCGCCCTTACCAGATTTTTGAATTTGCTTGTCTACCAATATCGGCCGGTAGTTGAAACCAAAATTCCAGCGCGGATTGATGTTGCGGCTGAACTCGATGCGTGTCGCAGCGCGGCCATTGCCTCCCCAAATTATTTGCAGCCGTGTATACGGTGACTTGGTATCAAAATAGTGTGGTTCCTCCGAATCAAAGTATGGTTGATATACCGAGAATCCGGCCTGCGCTCCGATGGATCCTGGCACCAGCGGAAAAATCGGAGCTAAGGCTGTACCCATCACTCCTATATCCTTCAACATATTATTCGAGCGCTGAATGTAGGTCCACCGGTGGTAGTTGACCACGGTAGTATCCAGCGATCTATACACAGGTCTGTTCTCGAACAACTCCTGCTCAGTTGTCCAGCGGGTGGTGTTCGGGCCGTACACATTTTTCACAGAGTCATTGACAATGCTTGAGCGCCTGCGGGTTTGCACAGGCTCCTGCCGGCGTTGCGCAGAAACGTCAAAAACCGTCAAAAAGACCCCAAAAAATAGGAAAAACCTCAAAAACACGTGCAAAGATAATCCACTCATTTACTTCCTGTCATGCGCCTTGATGGCATCGAGAACGAGTGTATCAAATTTCAGTCCATCCTTTACAAATTCCTGGCGGATGGGAATATAAAACCAGGGCAGTCGACTGATATGAGCGGCAAAAGGATCAGCGATCAGTTTCACCATATCCTTTTCCGTAGTGAGGATGCTGCACGGCTGTGACTGTTGTCTAAAGCACCGTTCAATCTCATCCAACTCTTGTTGGGTGTAATGATGATGATCATCAAATTGAAAGTGGCGGATCACCCGATATTTGCTTTGGCAGAATTGCAGCAGCGGTGTTGTCTTGGCGATACCCGTCACAAGGATCACTTGTTGTTCCATGGTCGTGGCTGCACCCAGCGCACGTGGTTCGTCATACGACACCGTGGAGAACAACACAGGCTTCCCTGGTGCATACTTGAAAACACCCTGGCGAAATTCTTCCTGTGATTGTTCGCTCAGGTCACCCGGGCATTTCGTGACAACGATGATGTCTGCCCGTTGTGCTCCCCGCCTTGCCTCCCGCAGTCGACCAAACGGCATCACATGGTCTTTGTAAAACGGATGTGCAAAATCTGTCACCAATACCGTAAGCTGCGGATTGACTGCACGATGCTGAAAGGCGTCGTCCATGATTACCACATCCGTATCGGGAAACTCCTGCAGGATATTCGGAATGGCGAAGACACGGTCTTCCCCGACGGTAACACGAACCGCATCACCGAACTTGCGCTGCATCTGCATGGGCTCGTCGCCGAGGTGCAGTGCAGTGTCTTCGGCCTGTGCCGTCCGAAATCCTTTGGTTCTTCGTTTGTATCCCCTGCTAAGGGTAGCAATCCGATATCGGTCTTTTAACAGCCGTATGAT
>DNZD01000169.1 GCA_003504855.1 Cytophagales bacterium | reverse complement strand
GTTCATCGCCTGGTTGTTGTGGGTAGTAGAAACGATCAGGTTGCATTTAGTGATCATGCCCCGGTTATCAATCTCATAGTGATGGGTAAGGGTGCCCCGGGGCGCTTCAATGATACCAATGCCTTTGCTGCGTGGGGTGCCGGACCGGACCAGGTCGTTGCTCATGATGTCGTCATCTTCCAGCAGTTGCTTCATCACTTCAGCGCAGTGCAAGGTTTCGATGAGTCTGGCCCAATGGGAATAGAGGGTGCTGTTGTTTACGCGTTCGTTGGTGAAGCGGAAGAACTCCTGACGTTCGGCTTCGGCAAGGGGTGTGGCAATTTGCGAGCACACATTGATTCGCGCCAGCGGTCCTACCCGGTTCCACCCGTGTTCGCGACCCAGGTGCCTGAGGTAGGGAAACTTCATATACGACCATCGCTCTATGGCTTCGGAGAAATACGATTCATACCCATCGGTCGCTACGTCGGCCAGGGTGAGGTTGCCTTCGCTGTCGATGGCACGTAGATTTCCATCATAGAAGTCGAGGTTGCCCGCTGCATCGACCATGCCCAGGTGACCCGAAGGGAATTGCGCGAATGTTCCCATCAGTCTTTTGTTCTTTTCATGATAAGCTTTGATGAACTGAATCACTTCAAGCGACCAGGTGATCATGGTATCAACGGATGGAATTTCTTTTCCGCTAAGGAAAAATTCCCGTTCGGCCGGGTCAAGTGTTTTGTGCATGCCACCCGGAACGGCAGCAACGCCATGGATTCGTTTTCCGGCAATAGCTTTGATGATTTCCTGACCAAATTTCCGCATCAGAATTCCTTTGCGTGCCAGCTCTTTATTCTCAATGGCCACGGCCATGACGTTTCGTTTTTCTATGGGCGCGTCCATACCGAAGAGCAGGTCCGGTGACGCGAGGTAGAAGAAGTGCAACGCATGGGATTGGAAGATCTGCCCATAGTGCAGCAGGCGCCGGAGTTTGGTCGCGGCGGGAGCCAGGTCCCTAGGATCAATGCCTACCAGTTGATCGATGGCCTTGGCGGCGGCAAGGTGGTGACTCACCGGACAGATGCCGCACAGTCGTTGAACCAATACGGGTGCTTCCCAATACGGATGCCCCTGAATAAATCGTTCGAAACCGCGAAACTCCACAATGTGGAAAAAGGAGTCCTGTACTTTTCCGTATTCATCCAGGTGAATAGTAACTCGTCCATGGCCCTCCACGCGGGTAACGGGATCGATGGTAATTTTTCGGCTCATGACTAATCGTACTTAAATTCTGAATAGAGAATAGAATAGCCTTCTCCCCACAACAGGTTCTTGATTACTTTCCACAGGTGATCCGCTGAAGGCGGACAGCCGGGCACCACATAGTCTACCTTCACCAGCTCAGAGCATGCATAGATGCGGTCCAATAGCTTGGGCAAGTCTTCATGATAAGGAACGCCTGAGCCACCCACTTCATTCGTCACGCTGTTGAGGTACGCTTCCTCAAGACATTCGCCGAGGGGGATGGTGTTTCGCATGGCGGGAAGTCCGCCCCACACTGCGCATTCGCCCACCACAATCAGGATGTCGCACATCTTTCTGAATTCGCGTAGCAACTCAACATTTTCGTCGTTGCCGCAACTTCCCTCCACGATTCCCAGGTGGCAGCGTGTGGAGAAACTTTTTATGTCCGTGAGCGGCGACTTATTAAAAGACACGAGGTCCACGAGGTCCAGAATGCCAGTATCGATATCCAGCAAAGACATGTGGCAACCAAAACATCCGGACAATGAAACAGTGGCGATGATCTTCTTTTCCATCGGTTCACTTCTTTCTTTCATCATTCGTTTGAAGTCAACCTGGGAGGAGAGCAGGTCAAATGGTCGGTCACCAAACGGTTTCAGGGGCGTCATGCCGCGAACGAGAATGGCCCCTGTAGGACAGAGGTTCATCGCATCGTGGGCCTGTTCATCGCTCAACAGGGCTTCCTGCGTGTAGTCTATGCCCACCCTGGTATCATTGCCGCGATTGAGGTAGGTGAACACCCGCTTGCCGTCTGGTGATTTTACTTCTTCCACACAGCGTCTGCACTTGATGCATCGGTTGTGTTCCAGCACCATGCGGCGCGGATGGTAATCGATTAACCTGTCTTCGAAGAGGTGTGGAAACCGCGATGCTGATACGCCCAGTTCATAACCCATATGCTGGAGGCTGCAGTTGCCGCTCTTCTCGCAAGAGGGACAGAAGTGATTGCCTTCGGCGAACATCATCTCTACAATGGCTTTGCGCATGTTCACCAGTTCGGGTGTATTAACCTCTACCTTGAGTCCATCGTAGATTTTTTGGGTACAGGCAGGTGCATACTTGCCGTTGACTTTACAGGTACAGGTGCGGCAGGTGCCTAGGGGTGGGGCATCGCTTTTGAAATAGCACAACGAGGGGATGAACACCTGGTGTTCACGGGCGGCGTCAACAAGGTTTTGACCTTCGGGAGCCAAAAAGGAGACGCCATCAATCCAGAATGTGACATCATTTGCCATAGGTCAGGGTTTGTATTTTTCGTACTCAGCCAATGCAGCTTCCATATCAAATTTTCGCGTGTTGCTTTCAGGTCCTGAAGCAAACCGGTCTTTGAAGTAGTCCTGGAACTTGTCGAGGGCCATGGTGAGGCTGTTGGTGGCGGTCTTGCCGAGTCCGCACCGACTGGTGGCCTTCATGATATGCCCCCATTCTGTCAGATCCCGGAGATCATCGGCGTCGGCGAGCTTATGTTGGAGGCGTTCCAACTTTCGTTGAATAATAAAATTGCCGGCGCGACAAGGGGTACAGATACCACACGATTCGTGCTTGAAGAATGCAGCGAAATTCATCAATACCTGAATCAGGTCACGGTCTTTGTTGAAGATCATGAGCGATCCACCGCAGCGAATGTCTTTTTGGGATAACAAGTCCAGCATCGAAAAGCGGCGGTGTTTTTCCTTGATGGAAATACATTCCCCGGAAGGGCCCGAGAACTGGATATAATAGGGGTCTTCCGCTTCACACAGGGTGAGAATCTGATCTACGGTCATACCCCATTCAATTTCATAAATGCCGGGCTTGCGGCAGTCACCAGATACACTGATGATTTTGGTGCCAGGTGATCCGGGCAGACCACGCTGGAGGTAGTCATTAAGTCCCAGGGTAAGGATGCGCGTAACGGCGGCGAATGTTTCCACGTTGTTCACCACCGTGGGATAATTGAGATAGCCTTTCTCCACCGGAAAGAACCACTTGGTGCGGGGTTCACCCCGTTTGCCCTCCATCGATTCAAGCAGCGCTGTTTCTTCACCACACACATAGGCACCGGCTCCGCGCTGCAAGCGAATGTCAAAATCAAATCCGTGAATGCCAGTGATGTCTTTACCCAACAGTCCGATGTCTCTAAAATGTTTTATGGTTTGAAGAATTTTTTCTTCCAACCATCGGTACTCTGCACGCAAGTAGATGACGCCGTAAGATGCGCCAACGGTAAACCCTGCGAGTATCATTCCTTCCAGTACCGAACCAGTCTGAAGGTCCAGCAAGGAACGGTCTTTGAAAGTTCCGGGCTCGCCTTCATCGGCATTGCACACCACAAATTTCACGGGATTACATTGTTTGCGACAGGCATCCCATTTCAAGGAAGTTGGATAAAAGGCACCACCCCGTCCTGATAGTTCGGAAATGCGGAGGTGTTCAATGATGGCCTCCGGATTCATAGCTTTTAACTTTGCTATCGCAGCGCCGGGCACATAGGGTGCAAAAAAAACAGTGCGGTTGTTTTCCGGCAGGTAGCGGATGGGTTCATCGACTTTATCGCAGATGTCTTCCGGCCGCGCACCGTGACGAAGTTTCTGAATAATTTCTTTTATTTTTTGCGAATTGAGATTGGTGAACGGGCAGAAATTGATCAGCGCCGCTGGCTGCTGATCGCTCAGTCCAATGCAGGGTGTCTGGAACAAACCGAAGGTACCCGTGCGGTCAACCGAACCCAGGCTGGCACCGGTCTCGCGTTCAAAGGCTTCTTTGATGCGGACATAACCTTTGAATTCAGCGATGATGCTATTGTCGACATAAATGGTAAACGTGCCGGCCGGACGCTCATGAAAGAAGTGATAGAAGGAGGCAACCCCCTGAACTTCAATTTCAGACAGGTTGTGTTCAACAGCGAGTTTCTCAATGGTCGCCGTTGAAATGTGGCGATCCTTGTCCTGGGCTTTCCAGAGTTCATTCAGCAAACGCGATGGCCTGGGTTCCAGTGGGAAAAAGTCCGGGTGGTGTTGCATAGGGTGGACATTTCCATAAATCTCCCACTGAAAAATACCACTACATATGACCCTTGTCAGTCAGGTAAAATCGCCTTGTATTTATGTGATAATAAGACACTTACACCGAAAATGAAGTGCAACTAAATATTTAAAAAATAGCCGGATTGGCACGCTTTTTTCAACGTCGATTTTCAATCGATTGAGTAACCTGAGGCTTTACTTGGGGAGTGAAACCCGGATAAGGTTAAGTACCGCGTGCGAGGCAAGCCGGATGTTGACAGCGCGATCTTTGCTCAACTGCAGTTTGCGGGTCACGGTCTGGTACTTGTCTGAATAAGCGATCCAAACGGTGCCGACGGGTTTGTCGGGCGTAGCTCCGCCAGGGCCTGCAATGCCGCTGGTGGCAACACCAATATCGGAGTGGAAGCGGGCCCGCACGACGTTGGCCATTTCATGAATCGTGGGCTCACTGACGGCACCATATTTTTCAAGGGTCTCTGGCTTCACACCCAACTGTAGCATTTTGATCTCATAGGAATAGGGGATCATGCTACCCATAAAATAATCGGAGCTCCCGGGGATGCTGGTGATGAGGTGGGAGAGGTATCCGCCCGTGCAACTCTCGGCGATGGCGAGTGTAAGTTTCTTTTCACGCAAGGTATGTCCCAACACCGACTCCAATGGTTCTTCACCATATCCATAGATATAGGCACCGGCTTTTTCCAATAACGTCGTTGTGTATTGATCCAGTTCTTTGCGCATGGCAGCTTCCTGATTACCGAAGCCCGTAAGACGAAGTTTTACTTCACCGAGGCTTGGCAGGTAGGCCAACTTGATATGGTCTGGGAGTGATTTTTCCCAGTCCGCAATTTTATCTGCCAGCATGGATTCACCTATGCCGGCTGTGCGAATAACTTTATGACAGATCACCGGCAGCGCAAACATCGTCTTGAGACGTGGAATGACGCGTTCAGTCATCATGGTCTTCATCTCATGCGGTACGCCCGGCATCGACATGAAAACCTTTCCATCTTTTTCGAACCACATACCGGGTGCTGTGCCTACCGGATTGGTGATCTTGGTGCAGCAAACCGGAAGTGCCGCTTGCTGACGGTTGGTTTCTGTGAGCTCGCGACCGCGGCTCTTGAAGAATTCAGTTACTTCTGCCAGTGCTTCCTCATGGATTTTCAACGGGCAGTTGAAGTATTTGGCGAGACAGGGTTTGGTGAGGTCATCGCTCGTGGGCCCCAGGCCTCCGGTAATCAGAATGATATCTGCCCGGCGCTCGGCTTCTCCGAGTGCGGTGAGAATTTCATCTTCGCGGTCGCCGATGGAAGTCTTTCGCACCACCTTGATTCCCACCTTGTCGAGTTCAACACTCATCCATTGCGAGTTCGTGTCTACGATTTGACCATACAGGATTTCGTCTCCGATGGTGAGGAGTTCTGCCAGAACAGGTTTCATACCAGGAAAAATAGATCGCAAAGATAGGCGACAAATTTCCGGGCGCAACCTGTTGCGGATTGCGGGATGTGAATACTGTATTAACTTGGTGGAATGAACCTTCCAGGCTTTTCCCCGGGCGATCGTCAGCGCGAGATTTATTTGAACGGTTTCGCGGGCATGCGTTCTGAAATACCGATAGACGCGCATTTGCTGGAAGAAAAGGCCCGCAAAAAAATGCCCCCGGACGCTTATGCCTATATCGCTGGTGGCGCAGGGCTCGAGTCTACCGTGTCTGCTAATCGTCGCGCATTTGAACAGTGGCAGATACTGCCACGCATGTTGCGGAATGTGTACCAGCGCGACACATCCGTGAAATTATTCGGTCACACCCTGTCATCTCCATTGGTACTGTCTCCCATCGGTGTGCTGGAGATGGTTCATCCGGATGCAGACCTTGCTGTTGGACGTGCCGCATCAAGATTGCGCATTCCGTATATATTTAGTAACCAGGCCAGCGTACCCATGGAGCAGATTGCATCAGCTATGGGCGATGGTCCAAGATTTTTCCAATTGTATTGGAGCAAGTCCAGGGACCTGGTCGCAAGCTTTGTAAGCCGAGCCGAAAAGTGCGGATGTTCCGGAATAGTAGTAACCCTGGATACCACATTATTGGGTTGGAGAACCCGTGATCTTGATCTTGCTTACCTGCCCTTTCTCGAAGGCAAGGGCATCGCACAATACACGTCCGATCCGGTCTTTCAGCGACTGATGGACGAACCCGATGAAGCACCACCGGAGCGCAAGGTTACCGTTGAGTCATTGCTTGGTTTGATGAAGATGGTGAAGGCATATCCGGGCGGAAGTTTCTTCAGCAAACTTACTTCTGGAAGACCCGTAAAAGCTGTTCGGAAGTTTACCGCGATATACTCTAACCCGGCAGTGACCTGGGGCGACCTGGCGTTCCTGCGTGAACATACCAAATTGCCAATCATCCTGAAGGGGATCCTTCATCCGGATGATGCGAAGATGGCTATCGACCATGGCATGGATGGCATCGTTGTCTCTAACCACGGTGGCCGGCAGGTGGATGGATCAGTAGCGACCATGCAGATGTTACCCGCTATTGCTGATGCCGTGGCCGGACGTGTGCCAATATTGCTGGATAGTGGTGTGCGTGGAGGGGCCGATGTTTTCAAGGCCATTGCGCTGGGTGCGACCGCAGTGTGTGTGGGGCGGCCCTATGTATATGGGTTAACCCTCGCAGGCGAGGCGGGCGTCCACGAGGTGTTGCGTAACTTCATGTCTGACTTTGACCTCACGATGGGCCTTGCTGGGTGCAGATCCCTGGGGGAAGTCAACCGGAGTACCTTGTTTCAATAATCATTCTTGTAAATAATGCGACTATGCTAAAATATTGTGTGCTGGCTATTCTACTGTGTGGTTGTTCAGCCACTCAGATCAATCAGGCCCTGAATGAAGCGAGTAAAAGCCTCGAAGGCACGTCGGCACTGACCACGGCCGAGGTTGGAGATGGCTTGCGGGAAGCGCTGATCAAAGGGGTGAACAGTGGTACCTCGATGTTGTCTCAGGTAGATGGCTATTATAAGAATCCTTCGGTGATGATTCCTTTTCCGCCAGATGTAAAGAAGGTGGAAGACAAGCTAAGGCAACTTGGACTTGGCAATCAGGTTGATCGGTTTGTGATGACCCTGAACCGGGGCGCAGAAGATGCCGCCGCTCAGGCCAAGCCAATTTTTGTTAATGCCGTGCGCGCCATGACGATTGAAGATGCCTGGGCGATCCTGAAGGGTGAGCCGGATGCCGCTACCCAATACCTCAAGCGCACCACCTCCAGTCAACTGCGGGAGAAATTCAAGCCGGTGATTCAGCAATCGCTGGATAAGGTGGAGGCCACGAAATATTATGGTGATGTGATCAACACCTACAACAAAATTCCGTTTGTGGATAAGGTGAATCCAGACCTGAATGCCTATGCCACGGAGATGGCGATGCAGGGTTTGTTTTCGATGATTGCCGTGGAGGAAAAGAAGATCCGCGAGAATCCGGTGGAGCGCACCACTGAATTGTTAAAGAAAGTTTTCAGCAAACAATAAATCATTGCCATGTCATTATTTGAAAAACATCAGCCTGTATTGATGAAAGCCATTGAGGCTTTGCACACCCGCACTTTCTTCGCGGCTTACCCTGAGAATCCATCGCCGGCCACGTATGGTGAAACGGCTGACGCGGACGGACAGGCCAAATTCAAAGCCCAGGTGGGTCATCGTTTTGAGTTGCTCCATCAGGCCGCACCGACAGGTTGGGCAGGGCAGGAGGAGTCGCCGTATTTGCAGGAGAAGTTGGGTATTCAATATCCAGTATTCAGTGCTGATGAGTTGGTGAAGCGATCAGGAGTGGCTTTTCATGCGTGGCGGAAAGTTTCAGCTGCCGACCGTGCAGGCATCCTGATGGAATCACTGGAGCGGATGAAGGGAAAGTTTTTTGAGATCGCCTATGCTACGATGCATACCACAGGACAGGGTTATATGATGGCGTTTCAGGCTTCTGGTCCCCACGCTGCCGACCGTGCACTCGAAGCCATTGCGGCCGGATTTGAAGAATTGACCCGCTATCCTGCAACTGCAAAATGGGAGAAGCCAATGGGCAAATACAGCATTCAATTACAGAAAGAATGGCGTGCCGTACCCAAAGGCGTTTCGGTAGTGGTGGGTTGTTCTACTTTTCCTACCTGGAATTCCGTGCCGGGTATTTACGGAAGCCTAATCACCGGGAACCCGGTAATTGTGAAGCCCCACCCCGGAGCCATTTTACCCATCGCCATTGTAGTGGCTTGCATTCAGGATGTGTTGAAGGAAAATAACCTGCCTGCAGATATCTGTCAGTTGGGTGCTGATACGTTTGATGCGATGATTACGAAATCGTTAGCTGAGCATCCGGCGGTGAAGCTTATCGACTTTACCGGTAATTCTGTCTTTGGATCGTACCTCGAGGGGTTATCCGGAAAGACAGTATTCACTGAGAAGACAGGTGTTAATTCCGTGATTCTGGATTCAGTGGAGGATGCAGATAAGGTGGCTGCCAACGTCGCGTTTTCGGTGAATCTGTACAGCGGACAGATGTGTACGGCGCCGCAGAATTTCTTTATTCCGGCAGGCGGCATTGACAGTGCTTCCGGCAAAATATCATTTGATGAATTCGCGCAGAAGTTTGTGGACAACCTCAATGGGTTGATTGACAATCCGAAAGCAGGACCCTTTGTGTTGGGGGCCGTGCAGAATCCGAAGACGCGTGAACGTGTGATCGAATCAGAGAAATTGCCCGGCAAAGTTTGGTTAAAGTCCAGATCGTTTGATAATCCGCAATTCAAGAATGCCCGGATCATTACACCGGTGGTGGTGGAGGTCGATGCGTCCCAGTCAGCGGTTTTCAGCAAGGAGCTGTTTGGTCCGATTGCTTTGCTGATCAAGACCCGTGATACGGACCATTCTATTGCGCTGGCACGGGAGATGGCCGAGCACCACGGTGCCATCTCATGCGGGGCCTATACGACATCCCCGGCTGTGCGTGAAAAGATTGCCGACGAAATGGCGCTGGCGGCCACACCAGTCTCGTTCAACCTCACCGGCGGTATTTATATGAATCAGAATGCGGCATTTAGTGATTATCATGTAACGGGTGGTAACCCGGCAGGCAATGCTTCCTTTACCAACTCCGATTATGTAACCAGACGATTTACCTGGGTGGGTCATCGCGAGCCGGTGAAGTGATGATAGCACGCGTTGGTTAGTTTCAGGTCGACGCAACCTTTTGGGCTGAAATTCGATCTAAGTAGCGGATGAAACCCTTACTTATGCTGCGTCGAAGTGCTGCTTTTGTTATTTTATTGTTTGTTGTCTTGCCAACACTTGGTCAGGGTGTTGGAATTCCATCTAAAAAAGGCGGAATCGGTTTTGGTAACCTGAAGCGTTTCACGGGTATTCGTCTGAATTTCATTGACCGTGGCCTTGAAAAGGTCACCGGTATTAATGTTGCTATGTGGAAACCTAAGCGCGACTCAGCAGGTTCCGGCACCATCAATGGCGTTGCCATCGGTTTGCCAATTTC
>DNZD01000262.1 GCA_003504855.1 Cytophagales bacterium | reverse complement strand
ACTCAAGTTGGGTCTCGATCCGAAGAAGACAGTTTTTAAGATTCCAGTGTCCCTGGAAGGAGTTCGCGCCTGCCGCATGCTGCGCAATGAAAACCTCCTGGTGAACGTACACCTCGTTTACACCCTTCAGCAGGCCTATATGGCCATGAAGGCCGGTGCTTCTTATGTATGTCCGCTCGTAGGACGCCTGCAGGATCAGGGGCATGATGCCCTCGACCTTGTAGCCCAGTGCGTGTTTGCTGTGGATCATTATGGATATGATTCCAAAATCATGTTCTCTTCCGTGCGCAATGCAGAGCACCTCCGCAACGCCATTAATGTCGGCGTACACACCATCACTGTGCCGTGGAAGATCATGAAGGGTTTGACTGACAATAACCTGACCACCCTCGGTACCGAGCAATTCATTGAGCATACCCGTCTCGTAACAATGCGGGTACGCGATGTGATCAGCCCGGTGAACCCGACTGTGAACATCAACACCGGAATCACAGAAGCACTCGTCAAAATGACGGAATATGGCTTTGGTGCGATAACTGTTGTGGATAATGATGGCAATGTAAAAGGCATATTTACCGATGGTGATATGCGTCGTGCATTGCAGAAAGACGGACAAGAAACGCTAAAGAAGCGTATGTCTGACTTTACCTATGGTGCTCCACTCGCTGTACAGCAAAACGACCCGCTGTCTGCGGCCAATGATCTGTTCAAACAGAAACATGTAGACACGATCTTGGTACTCGATGGCACCAAGCCGGTGGGTATGGTGGATATTCAGGACCTCGCACAATGAGCCTGACTTCCGTCGCAGATCAATATATTCAGCAAGGAGGAGAATTCGTTTCTCCTCCTTCGCTTTTTGTTGAAAAGATGAAATCCATCCGGGTCGTGTTATTCGACTGGGATGGCGTATTTAACGATGGGTTCAAACGTGGTGAGGAGGGAAGTATTTTCTCTGAAGTTGACGCCATGGGCACTAACCTGCTGCGTTACGCACTATGGCGTGCAAACGGAGCAGTTCCGGTATCGGCAATAATGACCGGCGAGAATAACCCTTCGGCAGTGCTTTTCGCCAAAAGGGAAAATTTTACGGCCGTATTTACCGGTACAAAAAACAAAGGCAAAGCTTTTCAATTATTCTGTGACCAGTATAAATGCACACCTTCACAGGTGCTTTTTTTTGGTGATGACGTCCTGGACCTGGAGGTAGCACGACAATGCGGTGTGCGTATTGTTATTGGAAGAAAAAGTGGTGTATTGTTCAAGCAGTGGGTGAGGAGTAACCAACTTGCAGACTACATCACTGCCTGCGATGGCGGAAACCACGGCCTGCGCGAAGGGGCAGAAATGATCATGGGGCTAACCGGGTGGTTTGATGATGTGATCAGGAACCGGATGGTGTTTTCCGATAATTACCAGAAATACCTGGCTGAGCGGAAGACCACCCTGACTAATCATGTGGCATTGCCTTAACAATTAATTAGCTCAGCGAATTGCTGTAAGCCAGTTTGGAATAAATCGCTGCGCTCGGCCTGGCGGTGCGTATTTTGGTATCAAGGTCGGTTGCATACAAGCCAAACCGCCGGGTGGGACCAAGGTGCCACTCGAAGTTGTCCCACGCACTCCACCAATAGTACCCACGGATGTCTATGCCATCCTGAATGGCCTGGTGAACGATCTTCGCATAGTCGACTATTGCCCGTTGACGCAAGACATCGCTCTCATCACACACCCCGTTTTCGGTGATAATGATTGGCTTGTGATAGCGACTCCAGTAACGGTCCAGACAGATGCGCAGCCCCTGGGGATAATATTCCCACATATCATCGTGAGGGAGTTTGTGCTTCTCTATTTTATGTGGCGTGTCAATTTGGGTGATGGGCATAGGGTCGTGACCGACACGGGCATAGTAACTCATGCCAAAGAAATCCATCTTCTCAAACAGGCCGGGGAGATAGTCCATAAACCACCAGTCCGAAATTTTTGCCGGAAAGTGACCAAGTATATTTTGCGCCGCAAAGACCACTGCATTATGTGAGATGCCGACCGGACTGTCAGGCTGGTATACTTTGATAATATCATACATCTGGTGGTGCGCCAGTCCCATGTTTTTCGCAGCCCTAAAAGCCAATAAGGGATTGATTTTGAAGGGAGGGAAGAATCCCGTTACCCAACCATAACTCGCGTAGACATTCGGTTCGTTAAAAGTGTTCCAATTGGAAACGTAAGCGCCAAACGTCTCAACCACTTTGCGTCCATAGTCCAGCCACAGTTCTATGTTTGATGCGCGTTCCCAACCACCGAGTTCATAGAACCAGGTGGGATTGGTAAAGTGATGAAGTACCATCATGATGGATACGCCCCGTTCGCGCAATGCAGCGAGAAACTGTTTGTATTCTGCTACAACAGCCTCATCCAGGTTGGCGCGTGGTGCGCGCTGGAGCCGGCTCCAGGGTAAACTCATCCGGTATCCGGGCGCCAGGCCGGCGATCAAAACCGCATCTTCTTCCAGACGCAATTCATGATCAGTAGTGCGCTCGAAAATATGCCCATCTCTGGCCCTGAACCCTTTCCAGTCGTGTTCGAATGCTGTTTCGATTTGTGTGGCAGCAGTGCTTGTGCCAAACACAAATCCCTCGGGAAATGAAGTCATCTGCTAATCCTGGCCGGAAGTGGCGTGCGTTCTTGTCGTGACTACGTCTTTGGTTGGCACCTGATTCTTGTTCTGGGCTAACCTGGATTGTATGGCCTCCCACACTTTCCAATTTGCTTTCAGCTCTTTCAGGTCGTCTTCCAAACAGGGATAGTGCGCCGTTGCAGGAATGGGTGGAAACTTGCCTTGTACCAAAGAATAGGTTCCCCGGGGTCCGGTCCATTCAAAGTGCCCGGGGTCAAACAGATAGCGCCAGCGACCACCCCAACGGAGTCCGAGTCGTTCGCCTACCTGGCCTACCTTCCGCCATAAGGCGATGTTATGCCATTGGGCCTGGTCATTCACCATAGGTACAACATCCACAGCGAGACCGTATTGATGGTTCGACAAACCACCCTTGGTGCGGGTGTACTTGCGTCCCATGGACTTATATTCATTTTGCTTGGTCGGCGTACGGTAAGTTTCAACGATGGCGAGTTTAATACCCTTAATTTCACATTGACGAATTAACTCAATGACCTTATCGCGGAAATAGGGATGAAGTGAATTCAGGTCAGCAATCATCGGCAGGTTGCCCCGGTTCTTACCAAACGAAAAATTTTCTACCAATTGCCACTGTTGCCACGTGGCCATAGAGTCTTGATCCCAGGTGCGCTCTGGCACGGGTTGATTGAAATGATGTTCGAGCGCTAAGCGGTTGGCTTGTGCTGAAGCAGTAAGGGGTGGGTGTGATTCCTGCGCCAGGGCCGACAGCGAGAGCAAACAAACGGTTGAAACAAAAAATAGACGCATCAATCGTTTAAAAAATGCCCACAAAAATAAGAAAAAGATCTGATTGCGCTGAATAACGTCGCACTCGCCATTTTAGTATCAGGAAATCCTTATTGAGGACAATCCGCCATCAATTGCCAATACCTGACCCGTTGTCCATGTTGCGTCCAGTAACAAATGAACGGCCGCGCGACCTATCTCTTGTGGCTCGCCGACACGACGAAGCGGGTGCCTGTCACCACTGGCTTTACGCTTCTCTTCAGACGATAAGAATTTGGATGCCAGGGGCGTGTCAG
>DNZD01000237.1 GCA_003504855.1 Cytophagales bacterium | reverse complement strand
TTTGAAGAGTATTTTGTTACTGCCAAACCTTCCAAGTCTAAGATTGAACGGGAGTGGCTGGAGATTCGCATCTACGGCAAAGGAGCATATGTCCGGTTTATTCAAAAAGTTATTGACGAACTCGACCACGACATCACTTCTGAAGTTCGTGTGTTGGAAAAGGACAAAGATGGCAAGTGGAAGATTGTATGCCTGAGCGCTATCGCCAAATACCCGGCACCCTAGATATTCAACGCCGCTAATATTGTTTAGTTCGCAGCATCACCAGGGTGCAGGCAACAGTTACTTCTATGCCCGCATCGGCAGCCAATTTCATGAATGGCTCGTTCTCGGTACCCGGATTGAATATGATCCGCTTTGGTTTCAGGCCCAGGAGGTATTCATACCACTCGGGTTGATGTTCAGGTCCGATATAAAGTGTGATGGTGTGCACCCCATTAATTCTGGGTCTGGAGCGAATATCCTGGATCATTTTTCCAAACACCTCTCCTTTTTTTATGCCAACCGGAATCATTTCATATCCGCCCTGTGTCAGCATCTCTGCCGCCAAAAAGGCATACCGCGAAGGGTTGGGTGATGCTCCGACAACAACTGTCCGCTTATCTTTCAATTTTGTATCAACCATCACCTTATCCCTTTAATTTCCTGATCACGGCCTGGGCACAACGCTCACCATCCATGGCCGCAGATACAATGCCGCCCGCAAATCCTGCTCCTTCCCCGCATGGATATAGTCCCTTCAACCGGGGGTGTTCCAGGCTTTGATTGTCTCTGGGAATTCTGACCGGAGATGATGTGCGACTCTCCACACCAAGCACCTGTGCCTCATTAGACAAATATCCTTTTACTTTGGTTCCGAAGTTCTTGAACCCCTGGCGCAATGCTTCACTAACCTGTCGGGGAAAGACAGCACCTACATCTGCTGAAACCAACCCGGGCTGATAAGAACAATCCAGCAACGAAGAAGACAACTTGCCCCGGACAAAATCCTCCAATAACTGAGCCGGTGCAAATTGCTTGTTGCCAGCCATCCTGCATGCCGCCTGCTCGATGTCACGCTGAAACGCTAAGCCGGCAAGTGCACCATAACTTTCATAGCCTTTGAAATCCCGTGCATCAACGGAAGTTACAATACCCGAATTGGCAAAGCGCGAATCCCGTCTTGAAGGACTCATACCATTTACCACTACTTCCCCAGGTGCAGTTGCTGCAGGTACAATAAAACCACCGGGGCACATACAGAAGGAGAAAACGCCGCGCTGTTCTTTTCCCAGGGTAGCCTGATGAACCAGCGAATAAGAAGCAGCCGGAAGCAATCCACGATCATCGCTGTGATATTGTACCCTGTCGATCAACCCTTGTGCATGCTCTACGCGCACGCCGATAGCAAACGGCTTCACTTCAAGGTATACCTTGCGGCGATCCAGCAACTCGTAGATATCCCTGGCCGAGTGCCCTGTGGCCAGTATGACCGCTTCACCGGATATCTCTTCACCTTGTTGGCTGGTCACACCCACCAGGTGTTCGTTTCGGATAATCAAATCAGCCACCCGGGTACCAAAATGTATTTCACCACCCGCTGCAAGTATTCGTTCACGTATGGCGGATACCACCGCCGGGAGCTTATTCGTGCCAATGTGTGGATGTGCATCATACAGTATCTCAGGGGTCGCTCCGTGCGTTACCAGTATCTCGAGAATGCGTCGTACATCACCCCGTTTCGTGGAGCGGGTGTATAGTTTTCCATCCGAGTAAGTACCCGCTCCTCCTTCACCAAAGCAGTAGTTGGAATCCGGATCAACAATATGATCCTTGTTAATCGCAGCGATATCTCTTCGCCTGGCACGTACGTCTTTTCCACGCTCAACCACCACCGGTTTGAGTCCAGCTTCAATTAATTGTAAAGCCGCAAATAGTCCTGCTGGACCAGCCCCTACAATAACAACACGAGGCCTCCTACTAACATCCTGATAATCTGGATTGTATGTAAGTTTCTGTTGGGCCTCATCCCGGGATACCACCTCACCCAGGAGGCGCACAACCACCTGGCGGCCTCTCGCATCGATAGAGCGCTTTACCAGCCTGAATGCGAGTCCGGTAGCAGATAGACCCAGCTGTTCCTCCAGTGCTCGCTGATACAGGACCGGATCAAAAGCTTCGGAAGGCGTAAGTACAAGTTCTTGTTGCTGAGGCATCATGAAAGGCAGTTAGCCCTTAAATGAAGTTTAGAATTTTATCGACCGTCAAACGAAAGCGAATATCCAAAATTCAAACCAAACCTGAACGTGGTGGAGAAATGGTTCTGGTTGACACTGGAAAACACGTCCTTAAAAATGGGCTCAACATCGAATACGCGATAGCCGATATCATATCCAATCACGGCATCAATGGTAAATCCGTCACCGTTGCTTTTCTGCATGAGTCGCGCGCCCAGCATGAAGCCATAGGCGGCCCGTTGCTCGTTGGCATTGGCCGTGATCAGCGTTGAAGGCGAGTTCACAAAACTGACGTTATTATAGTATCCAATGTTGGTGAGCCTGACTTCATGACCAAAGTACCACAAGCCCGTCTTCATCGGGTTATAGAACTTCTGCTTGAGGGCAATGCTGTATCCTCGTTGGAAGGTCTTACCCTGGGGAACTTCGAGATCTGCCGTGAAGAATGGCGAGCGAATACCTTCGAATTCAAACTCATGCCCCAGACGGCCCTGGTTATAAAATTCAATCCCCAGTGGCATGCGCCCTAAGAATGTGAGCATTGGATTACCAGCGATAATTACACTCCGATATTCCGGAAAGCGCGGCCTGAAATAATAGAAGCCCTTCCTCCTGGCATTCTTCGAAACAGCAGTTGTCGTGCTTCTGTTCTTATTGATAAGTGAATTAATTTCTCCTGCCAACTTATTGTTCTCATACACCGGCTTGTAATAGCCTGACAGGGTGCCATCCGGCTCAAACAACTCCCAGGTTCCTACCCGCAAATCATTTTCCATGGGTCCTTTGGTTTGCAGGGTGCCGCTGGCATAATAGCCTTTATACATGCCTTTACCATCGACATAATCGCATTCCCCTTCCAACTTACCATCCGATGCAAAATATTGCCACTTTCCCTGCCGATCGGCCAGGGTAATAATGCCTTTAACCTTGAGCTTCTTTCCCGCGTAGTATTCGCGATATTCTCCTGATCCGTTGTTATAAGTTATTTCACTCTTAAGGCTGCCGTCTTTATTGAAGCTACTCCAATAGCCGTTCTTCTTTCCTGAAATAAAGGTACCCGAAGAACTTACTGCTCCATCTTCAAAATAATACGTCCAAGCACCTACAGGAATATCATTCTCATAGGTGCCTTCTGCTGATTTCTTTCCGGAAGGAAAATAATTGGTCCAGGTGCCTGACTTTGATCCATTGTTGTATTCACCCTCGCTCTGCAACGTTCCGTCGTCGGCGAAGAAACGCCAATGGCCAACATTCCGGCTGCCGGCACGCGGCCCTTCTGCAAATACTTTTCCATCGTGGTAATACTCCGTGAAGCGACCATGG
>DNZD01000127.1 GCA_003504855.1 Cytophagales bacterium | reverse complement strand
TTTGATCCGGCTGAAAGAATTTGTGATGCTCCGCGGCTTTGGGAAGAAGGATGAAACATCCGGGGAAAAGAAGAGCTCCCTCCTCAGCTTCCTGTTCTTCTGGTAGCCATCACTGACCTTATCTGTTATTTGTAATCACCCTGTCTTCGTCGTCCCCGGACGACATACCTTATGAAAAAGAAAGTTGTTTTGGCCTTTAGTGGCGGATTGGATACATCCTATTGCGCCCTCTACCTCTCCAAAGACCTCGGCTACGAGGTGCATACCCTTACTGTTAATACAGGTGGTTTCTCCGCCGAAGAACTCGCCGACATTGAGAAGCGCGCGCTGGCACTCGGCGTAGCATCACACCGTGCATTGGAAGAAACGAAGAACTATTACGACCAGGTAATCCGCTACCTGGTGTTCGGCAATGTGTTGAAGAACGGCACCTATCCGCTCAGTGTCAGCGCCGAGCGCATGTCGCAGGCATTGGCTTCCGCCAAATACGCCGTATCGATTGGTGCACAGGCCGTGGCCCATGGCAGTACAGGTGCCGGTAATGACCAGGTGCGATTTGACATGGTACTTCAGATTCTCGGACCCGGACTGGAGATCATTACACCCATCCGCGACAAGAAGCTGAGCCGTGAGGCCGAGATTGAATACCTCAAGGCAAATGGCGTGGTTTTCAATTTTGAAAAAGCCAAATACTCCATCAACAAAGGACTGTGGGGAACGTCCGTCGGTGGTCGCGAGACCCTCAACTCGATGGGCATGTTGCCCGAAGAGGCCTGGCCTACCCAGGTGACCAAGTCGGGCAATGAAACCGTATCCCTTGCCTTCCACAAAGGCGAACTCACGGGTATTAACGGAAAAACATTCGGTCACCCGACTGAAGCCATTCAACACCTTCAGAAAATAGCGGGTGGCTATGGCATTGGCCGCGACATACATGTCGGTGACACCATCATCGGTATCAAGGGCCGTGTAGGTTTCGAGGCCGCTGCTCCCGTCATCATCATCAAGGCACACCACGCCCTGGAGAAACATGTTCTCACCAAATGGCAGTTGAGCTGGAAAGATCAGCTGGCCCAATTCTATGGCAACTGGCTCCACGAAGGTCAATACCTCGATCCGATCATGCGTGATATGGAGGCCTTCCTCACCAGCGCACAACAGCACGTTACCGGCGAAGTTTCCGTTACCTTGCATCCCTATCGCTTCGCCATCAACGGCATTCAGTCCGACTACGACCTGATGTCAGCCAAGTTTGGCAAATATGGGGAAATGAACCTGGGATGGACCGGTGACGATGTGAAAGGCTTCACCAAAATCTTCGGCAATCAGGTGGGTATTTACCACCAGGTAAAAGCAGAAGCTGAAAAAGGAAAATGAAAATAACAGCGGGAATTATCGGAGGTGCAGGATACACAGGTGGTGAAACCACGCGCCTGTTGTTGCAGCATCCTAACGTCGAGCTGGTGTTTGTGCAAAGCCGTAGCCAGGAGGGAAAACCGGTAAGTGCAGTACATACCGATCTTACCGGCGAGACATCGCTGACCTTTACAGGAAGCTTTGACGTGCCCGTTGATGTGTTGTTCCTTTGCCTGGGTCATGGAGAAAGCAAGAAGCTGCTGGCCAGTCACTCATTCCCTGCCAGGACCAAAATCATTGACCTCGGCAACGATTTCCGCCTCGGCGACCACACCCCCGACCGACACTTTATATATGGTCTCCCCGAATTCCAGCGCGACGCCATCCGAAAGGCCGCCAATGTGGCCAATCCGGGCTGTTTTGCCACGACCATTCAGCTGGGGCTGCTTCCCATCGCCAAAGCAGGGATGCTGAGGGATGTTCATACCACGGGCATTACTGGTTCGACGGGCGCAGGACAAAAACTGCAGGACACCACCCACTTCACCTGGCGCGCGAACAACATCTCAGCTTATAAGACACTCTCCCATCAACACCTGGGTGAAATCAACCAAACCTTGCATGCCCTCCAGGCCGATGTTGGTGACGTACACTTTGTGCCCTGGCGCGGCGACTTCACCCGCGGCATCTTTGTCACTTCAGTGGTTGAATCACCCTGGAGCCAGGCAGAGGCAAACCAGCAGTTTGAAGAATACTATCATCAGCACCCCTTTACCCATGTAGTACCGACTATGGTGGATCTCAAGCAAGTGGTGAACACCAACAAATGCCTCATCCACCTGGAGAAAGTAGGATCACAACTGGCCATTCACTCCGTACTGGACAACCTGTTGAAAGGTGCCAGCGGTCAGGCGGTACAAAACATGAATCTGATGTTCGGCTTTGATGAAACTGCCGGCTTACACCTGAAGGCCAGCGCCTTTTGATCATCATGAAACTATTCGACGTTTATCCCCTGTTTCCCATCACACCGGCCAAAGCGCAAGGCTCATGGCTGTGGGACACTGAAGGCAAGAAGTACCTCGATCTCTATGGCGGTCATGCCGTGATTTCCATTGGCCACAGCCATCCGCACTATGTAGAAGCGCTCACGAAGCAACTCAGTCAAATTGCCTTCTACTCCAACAGCGTACAGAATCCATTGCAGGAAGCGTTGGCTGAAAAGCTGGGGCAACTGTCGGGCTATCCTGACTACCAACTCTTTCTGTGCAACTCAGGCGCCGAAGCGAACGAGAATGCCCTGAAGCTGGCGTCCTTTGTGAATGGCCGAAAAAAGGTGATTGCCTTCCGGAAAGCTTTTCACGGCCGCACCTCCGGAGCGGTGGCCATCACCGATAATCCAAAGATCGTGTCGCCATTCAACAGCGGCCATGAAGTGGTGTTCGTTCCCTTGAATGATCTGAGTACTTTCCGCGAAGCGCTTACCGCAGACATCGCCGCCGTTATTGTTGAAGGTATCCAGGGTGTCGGCGGTATCCAGGTACCGGACGATGAATTCCTGCGCGCAATTGAAAAACTTTGTGCAGCCAACGGCTCTTTGCTGATCCTCGATGAGATCCAGAGCGGCTATGGCCGTACCGGAAAATTCTTTGCCCACCAGTATGCCGGCATCAAGCCAGCTATCATCACCACCGCCAAAGGCATGGGTAACGGTTTCCCCATTGGTGGCGTTTTGATCCATCCTTCCATCAAACCGTGGAGCGGCATGCTCGGCACTACATTCGGTGGTAACTACCTTGCGGCTGCAGCCGGACTGGCCGTGCTGGAGGTGATGGAAAAAGAAAATCTCATGATCAATGCAGCGCATCGCGGTGAACAAATCATAAAAGCGCTGCATCATTTCCCGATGCTGCAGTCCATACGCGGGCGCGGACTGATGATCGGCTTTGATCTACCGGAAGACAAAAAGGACGTTCGCAACCAACTCCTGTTCAAGCATAATATCTTTACCGGAGAAGCCAAGCCAAACACCATACGGCTGTTGCCCTCACTGGCACTCACCGAAGCAGAGGCCAACCACTTCCTCCGGGCGCTCAAGTCTGAACTATCATGAAGCACTTTATCTCTGTACACGATGCCAATGTGCAAGGGCTGATACAATCTGCCCTCAACTACAAGAGTCATCCCCTCAAAGACAAACACCTCGGTGCTGGCAAACGCATTGGCCTGCTCTTCCTGAACCCCAGCATGCGCACCCGCTTGTCCACCCAAGTGGCTGCTTCCAACCTGGGCATGGAGTCCATTGTATTCAATGTGGGCCAGGAAGGATGGGCACTTGAGTTTGAAGAACAGGTGATCATGAATGGCACTTCCGTGGAACATGTGAAAGATGCTGCCCCGGTCCTGGGTCAGTATTTTGATATCATCGGACTTCGCACTTTTCCTTCGCTGCAAAACAAAGAGAAAGACTACAGCGACGCCTACATCAGGGCATTCGTTAAGTATTGCGGCAAACCCGTGGTGAGTCTCGAGAGCGCCACCTTGCATCCCCTGCAAAGCCTTACTGACCTGATCACCATACGGGAAACCTTTACCCATACCCGCAAACCAAAAATTGTACTTACGTGGGCACCGCATGTAAAAGCCCTGCCACAATGCGTGGCCAACAGCTTTGCCCAATGGGTAAATGCCTGGGGGCAAGCCGATTTTGTGATTACCCATCCTGAAGGCTATGAGCTCGACCCGCAATTTACCCGGGGTGCTACCATCACCCACCGACAGGATGAAGCATTGAAAGATGCCGACTATATTTATGTGAAGAACTGGTCAGCCTACAAGGACTACGGCAAGGTGCTTTGCAGCGATGCCAGTTGGATGCTGACCCATAAAAAAATTCAGGCCGGCAACCAGGCCCGCGTGATGCATTGTCTGCCGGTGCGGCGCAATGTGGAACTCAGCGATGAAATTCTCGATGGACCACAAAGCCTGGTAACCCGTGAAGCTGGCAACCGGGTATGGGCAGCCCAGGCCGTATTGGCAGAACTACTTAAGAACGACAATCACCATGAATAAACTATACATCATCAAGATCGGCGGCAACGTTCTCGACGATGATCAGGCGTTGGCCGCATTCCTCCGCGACTTTGCTTCCATTCAGGCTCCGAAGATTCTGATCCACGGTGGTGGAAAAATTGCCACCAAACTCGGTGAGCAATTGGGCATCGTGTCCAAATACATCAACGGCCGACGCATTACCGACGCGCCCACGCTCGACCTCGTCACTATGGTGTACGGAGGGTTGATCAACAAACAAATTGTAGCGCGCCTCCAGCAGATGAACTGCAATGCCATGGGTGTGACCGGTGCCGATGGAAACATGATCAAGGCGGTGAAGCGTCCCGTAAAGGAAGTGGACTTCGGCTTTGTCGGCGACATCACCACCGAGAGTGTCAACTCGACCTTGTTGTATTTCTTGTTGAAGCAAAATGTAATTCCGGTATTCGCTCCACTCACCCATGCCGATGGCACCATCCTCAATACCAATGCAGATACCATTGCATCGGTCCTCGCCATCTCGCTGAGCAAACATTTCGACGTGCGATTGATTTTCTGCATGGAGAAGCGCGGTGTACTCAGCAACGTTAACGACGAAAACGCCGTGATCCGGTTGATGAATGAAATGCTGTATCAGGAACTGCTGCGCGAGGGCGTACTCACCGATGGCATCCTGCCCAAGCTGGAGAATGCATTCGCCGCCTTGCGTGCCGGCGTGAAGGAGATCCTCATCGGCAAAGCCGGTGACCTCATCCGCAACACCCACGAAGAAACGGAAGGAACGTTAATCAAACTCAAGTAATCAACATGAACGCTGCCACCACCCAGGCCGTCGCACTGCTGCAGCGTCTCATTGCCATTCCGTCTTTCAGCCGTGAGGAAGACAAGACTGCCGAAGTCATCCAGCAATACCTGACCGAACACGGCATCCCGGCCCATCGTGAAGGCAACAACGTGTGGGCGCAAAGCAAAACCTTTGATCCGACCCGACCAACCTTGTTGCTCAACTCCCACCACGACACGGTGAAGCCCAACGCCGGTTATACCCGCGATCCGTTTGAAGCAAAAATCGAAGATGGAAAACTTTACGGACTGGGAAGCAATGACGCCGGCGGGCCACTCGTGAGCCTCATCACCGTATTTATTTCATTGTACCACCGCACCGATTTGGCCTGCAACCTTGTACTCGCCGCTACCGCCGAAGAGGAAATCTCCGGACAAGGCGGCATTGAGAAAATCTGGTCTCACCTTCCCCACATTGACTACGCCATCGTCGGTGAGCCAACACTGACAGACATCGCTGTCGCTGAAAAAGGGTTGATGGTACTTGACTGCATAGCCAAAGGCAAAGCAGGACATGCGGCCAGGGACGAAGGCGACAACGCCATCTACAAAGCGTTGCCCGACATCGGATGGTTTCAAACCTATCAGTTTCCGAAAGTATCTCCCACCCTGGGTCGTGTGAAAATGTCTGTTACGGTGATACACGCCGGTCAGGCCCACAACCAGGTGCCACCAGAGTGCACCTTCACCGTAGACGTACGCGCCACCGACGCTTACAGCCTCGAAGAGATTCTGGCCACGGTGAAGGAGCATGTTACTTGCGAAGTCAAACCCCGATCGATGAGGCTTCGTCCGTCCGGAATTCCTGACAACCATCCCCTGGTAGTCGCAGGCCGGAAACTTGGCAAGAAGCTGTACGGGTCTCCCACCACCTCCGATCAAGCCCTGATTCCGGTTCCTTCCATAAAAATGGGACCCGGTGACTCAGCCCGCTCGCACAGCGCCGACGAATTTATTTACCTGACAGACATCGAAGAGGGCATCCAAAGTTACCTGCAACTGATCGAAAACTTGTAATTTGCCAATCTGAGTGAACGACGGACTCTACACCGCTTGTTCGCCTGGATCATGAAGCTCTGGAAAAAGGATAAAGATTCTCTCGCCTCGGTAACCCGGTTCACTACCGGCAACGATAATATCATCGACCTGTACCTGGCCCGCTATGATGTGTTGGGCTCGTTGGCACACATCACCATGCTGGAATCCATCGGCCTTCTCACCCGTGCAGAACTCGATCTGCTTGGCGCGGAACTCCGTTCGCTGCTAAAACAAATTGACGACGGCAACTTCACCATCAG
>DNZD01000186.1 GCA_003504855.1 Cytophagales bacterium | reverse complement strand
CGAGCAGGTATATACCCGAATCCATTTGCTGCCGAATCTGGCGATTGCGGGCGAACTCTTTGCTTTGCTCAATTTCACGGAGTTTCTCACGCTCATACTCACTTCCTTGCGCAAAGGATGCGACAGATACCAATATCAATAGGATGGCAAGTGTCTGCTTCATGATCCAAAATTCTTGCGACTGAGATTGAGCCATTCCAGTGTTGAGTTGGCAAAAATATCCTCTTTCTCCCGTTTTGTGAATTTTCCTTCTTCAATAAACTTGCCAATCTCCAGGTCACCCAGCGGAAAAGGATAATCAGAGCCCAGCGTCACCCGGCGTGAACCTACTTTGCTGATGACGTAACGCAAAATTTCCGCATCATGGGTGATACTATCCACCCAGAATTTACCGAGGTAACGAGCGGGATCAATCTTGTTGTCAACGGCTACCAAATCCGGCCTGCAATTGAAGCCATGCCTGATACGACCAAGTGTTGGCAGGAAGGACCCACCCGCATGTGCAAAATTTACGCGCAATCCGGGGAGTCGCTCAAAAACTCCGCCAAAAATCATGGAGGTGATCGCTCTGGTGGTTTCGGCAGGCATGCCAACCAGCCAGGGCAACCAGTATTTGGTCATGTTGGCTTCACCCATCATATTCCAGGGGTGGACGAGAATGGCCATGTTCAGTTCCTGACATGCTTCGAACACCGGGAAGAAGCGATCTTCATGGAGGTTCAGGTCATTGATGTTTGAACCAATCTGGATGCCGGGCATGCCGAGCTGTTTGCAACGTTCCAGTTCCTGGATGGCCTTACGGGTGTCCTGCATGGGCAAGGTTCCCAACGCTACATAATGCGCGGGGTCGTTTGCGGCAACTTGTGCGAGGTCATCATTTAGAAACCGGGATACTTCAAGTCCATCGGCAGGCTTAGCCCAATAGGAGAACATCACCGGCACCGTGCACACAACCTGTACCGATGTGTTATGTTGTTTATATTCTTTAATCCTCAACTCCGGATTCCAGCAGTTCTCTTCTATTTCGCGAAAGAATTTTCTTCCCCGCATCATGTTGGCAAACCCCGGCCTATGGTGCTTGAGGGAGATGAAATCACCGTAGCCAAACTTACGGGTCCAGTTGGGAATGGACTTGGGTAGCAGGTGGGTGTGGCTATCGATTTTGAGCATGAGATGCCCGCAATATCGTAGTTTTTGCGAATTAGCGCGTCCTATCCAAGCAGGTTATTAATCTGAGCATGGTATAACAGCATGATGGTCTTTCCGTCCTTAATCTCTCCGGTGGAGACCATTTGCATAGCCTTTTCGAATGGAAGTTCGAGTACATCAATGTCCTCATTGTCGATTCCACCGCCATCGTCTTTGCGATCCTGAGCGGTATACTCAGCTACAAAGAAATATAGAATCTCGGTCACTGATCCGGGAGACATATAGGCTTCGAAAATCTTCTCCACATGATCTATCTGAAAGCCTGTCTCTTCACGTGTTTCCCTTCGTATGGCTTCAGCCGGTTGGTCGAGGTCAAGCAGGCCGGCACACGCTTCGATAAGCATACCGTCGGGATTGCCATTGATGAACGTTGGCATCCGGAATTGGCGGGTGAGAATGACTGTTCTTCGTGCTTTGTTGTAGAGCAGGATGGTGGCCCCGTTACCGCGATCATAGGCCTCGCGGGTCAACGTGTGCTTCGTTCCGTTTTTCTCCTGATACTCGAAGGTGATTTTTTTTAGGGTATACCAATTTTTAGAGAGGATGTCCTCCCGGAGAATCTTTACCTGACGTGCCATTCAAACAGTTTAAAGTGTCCAGGGAGCGCGGTACGCATCCTTCACAAAGGCATTGGCCTCATCGAAGTTCGTGATCTTCATTTGTTGCGCATCCCAAAGCAGCTTCTTACGGCCGGGGAAATTATTTGTTGCCCCGCGAAGCCCATAACTGCGAATCGCCAGATTTCCCATCAGGACGGCTTCCGTAAAGGGTCCTGCATAATCGAATGATGAACTCAGTGTGGTCTTGCCGTATCCTGCGATACATCCGTCAACCCATTGTTGATAATGACCATCCTGCTGGCCCTTTACACGGGCGAGTGTCGGTGCCGGGAAAGTGACCTCCTTCATTCGCTTACTGGGTAACAGGGTAGGCGCGATGGCATAGTCACCTATTATTTTTCCTTTGGTGCCTTCGAAGATATAACCACCGGCGCTGTCACCCATGGGTTCGTCGGGCAACAATTCAACAGGACGCTCCGGGCGTAATCCACCATCCATCCACGTGATTTTGATATTGCCTTTGCCATCCGTGCGGGGGAAGTTCATGTGAATGATCGATGATGCCGGACAACTATCATCATAGTGCGCTTCTTTGAAGAAGTCAGCCCAGGCGGTTGTTGTGCTGCACTCCACTTCGTTGGGGAAGTTGATGGGCAGAATACGAAATGCAGCGTCCATGATATGACAACCCATGTCTCCGAGGGCACCCGTACCAAATGACCACCATCCGCGCCAGTTGAATGGCAGATAGGCTGGGTTATAGTCAATCATTTTGGCGGGACCGAGCCACAGGTCCCAATCGAGCTCATGAGGGATCGCAAACTTGCCTGTGGGCGTGGGTACACCCTGTGGCCATACGGGTCGATTGGTCCAGGTGTAAACGCGTGTGACATCACCAATGAGACCTGCATCAATCCACTCTTTGGTGATGCGTACATAATCCGCAGAGGCAAATTGATTGCCCATTTGGGTAACTACTTTATATTTCTTCGCTGCTTCGGTCAGTGCACGCGCTTCAAAGATTGAATGTGTCAATGGCTTTTGAACATATGCGTGCTTGCCGCGGGTAATCGCAGCGAGGGTAGCAGTGGCATGGGTATGGTCTGGTGTAGAAACGGTGACGGCATCCAGGCCTTTTTCTTTGTCCAACATCACCCTAAAGTCCTTATGGTACGTGGCTTTTGGGAACGCAGCCCTCGATTTTACGGCCTGACGGTCGTCAACATCACACAGTGAAACAATTCTGGCATTGGGGCACTGACCCGTCATAGACACATCCGTTTCACCTTTACCACCTACACCGATACATCCCACGTATAGTGTATCACTTGGCGCCAGAAATCCAGGTCCGCCAATTACCGTACGGGGGACGATCGTGAAACCCGCTGTGGCAAGTCCGAGGGTCTTTAAAAAATTGCGGCGCGATGCTGATGTTACTGCCATTTGTTTCTTCTTCTCTGTCATAGTTGATGATTAAATGCCCAGGGTCCAGCCTGCGCGATATTCACGTTTCACAAAAGCGTTGGCTTCATCAAAATTGGTAATCTTCATGTTAGGTCCATCCCACAGCAGTTTGATGTTCCTTCCAGGATATGTAAAACGCCCCTGTCGGTTGGGATCTGGTTTGCGGTAGTCGTTGCTGCGAATGGCCAGGTTACCCATCAGGATAGACTCTGTCATGGGGCCCGCGGTATCAAAGGGTGAGCTGAGTTCCATTTTGCCA
>DNZD01000134.1 GCA_003504855.1 Cytophagales bacterium | reverse complement strand
TCAAAGGCGTGGTTGACCTGATCACCATGAAAGGGATCATCTGGGACGATTCGACACAGGGTATGACCTACCAGGAAGTTCCTATTCCTGCTGATATGGTGGACGAAGTGAACGAATGGCGGCAGCACCTCGTGGAAGCCGTTGCTGAATACGATGACAAGCTGCTCGAGAAATTCTTTGAAGATCCGAACAGCATCACCGAAGCTGAAATGCATGAAGCTATCCGCAAAGCCGTGATCGATATCTCTATCATCCCGATGATGTGCGGTTCTTCTTTCAAAAATAAAGGGGTGCAGACTGCATTGGATGCAATCTGCCGCTACCTGCCTGGTCCGCTGGATATTGAATCCATCAAAGGAACGCATCCTGATACAGGAGCTGAACTTGAGCGTCATGCAGATGCAAAAGAACCATTCGCTGCGCTGGCATTCAAGATCATGACCGATCCGTTCGTGGGTCGCCTGGCCTTCTTCCGTGCTTACAGCGGTCACCTGGACGCAGGTTCATATGTATTGAATACCCGTACCGGTAAGAAAGAGCGTATCAGCCGTATCATGCAGATGCACGCCAACAAACAAAACCCGATCGAATTCATCGAAGCAGGTGATATCGGTGCAGGTGTTGGTTTCAAAGACATCAAAACAGGAGATACACTTTGTGATGAAGATCATCCGATCGTTCTGGAAGCGATGACCTTCCCAGAGCCGGTTATCGCCATCGCGGTTGAACCTAAAACACAGGCCGACGTTGATAAAATGGGATTGGCTATCGCTAAACTGGTAGAAGAAGATCCTACGCTCCGTGTTAAGACTGACGAAGATACTGGTCAAACCATCCTCAGTGGTATGGGTGAATTGCACCTGGAAATCATTATCGACCGCTTGCGTCGTGAGTTTAAAGTAGAGATCAACCAGGGTGCTCCCCAGGTGGCCTACAAAGAATCGCTCACCAAGTCGGTTGAACATAAGGAAGTGTACAAGAAGCAGACGGGTGGTCGTGGTAAGTTTGCCGATATCGTATTCGAGATCGGACCCCGCGAACTTGGTCCTGAAGATAAGCCCGGACTGGAGTTTGAAAATGCTATCGTGGGTGGTGTGATCCCCCGCGAATTCATCCCGGCTGTACAGAAAGGTTTTGAATCAGCGATGGTTAATGGACCGTTGGCTGGTTATCCCATCGACTCGATGAAAGTGCGTTTGTTCCACGGTTCGTACCACGATGTGGACTCTGACTCACTCTCTTTCGAATTGGCCGCCCGCATCGGTTTCAAAGAAGCTGCCCGCAAGTGTGCACCACAACTGTTGGAGCCTATCATGGGCGTGGAAGTAATTTCTCCGGATGAATACACCGGCTCAGTAACCGGCGACCTGAACCGCCGCCGTGGTATCATGAAAGGTATGGACACCCGTGGTGGTGCCCAGGTCATCAAGGCTGATGTTCCCCTGTCGGAATTGTTTGGCTATGTTACCGACCTGCGTACGATTACCTCAGGACGTGCTTCGGCATCCCTGACGTTCTCTCACTATGCACCCGTACCGCGTAACCTGGCTGAAAAAGTAATTGAAGAGGTAAAAGGCGCTGCCAAATAACAAAAGGTATGAACCAGAAAATCAGAATCAAGCTCAAGTCGTACGATCACAATTTGGTCGACAAATCTTCTGAGAAGATCGTGCGCGCGGTGAAAGCAACCGGTGCCGTTGTAAGCGGACCTATTCCGCTCCCGACGGAGAAGGAGATCTTTACGGTGTTGCGCTCACCCCACGTGAACAAAAAATCACGTGAGCAGTTTCAACTCTGCACCTTCAAGCGCCTGGTGGATATTTATTCCAACAGCGCCAAAACGGTTGATGCCCTGATGAAACTGGAATTGCCCAGTGGCGTTGATGTTGAAATCAAGGTGTAGTTACCTGAACCCTATTAACTAAAACCCCGTTCTCACCGGACGGGGTTTTTTTATGAAGAAACCGGACAAGAAAGAAAGGCCAGAATCCCCGTCCTCCCCTGATTTTTATTGGGAAGGAGGATACATGGTTTTCACTGAAGCGTATCACCGGAAGCGGGGATATTGCTGCCAATCCGGCTGCCGGCATTGCCCCTACGGCTTTAAAAAAGAAAAGACCAATTAGGGTTTTCCCTGTTCCTGCATCAGCGCTTTCCAGAATTCGCGCGCAGCTTCGGGCGGAAGCAGCGACCCCTGGTCAACTGCCTGCTGAAGTTGTTTCTTTTTATCCCTCAACGAAGGGTGGCTGATCCATTCCATGAAATGTTGCTGGATGCTATCATCGAGCCAGCATTGGCGTTGTCGCGCGCGCTGTCCATCCCAATATCCAGATGCTTTCATGGCTGTTGCATAGGCATCGATCATGGATATGATTTCACGGATACCGGACTGCTCCAACGAAGAGGCCAGCAGTACCTGCGGTGTCCATCCCGATTCGGCCGGAGCCTGTAAATGCAAGGCCTGCCTCGCATCGGCGAGTGCCTGCCGGGAGGCGCCCAGGTTGTCTTTGTCAGCCTTATGAATCACTACGCCGTCTGCCATTTCCATGATGCCCTTCTTGATCCCTTGCAACTCATCGCCGGCTCCGGCCAACAAAAGCAGCAGGAAAAAGTCCACCATGTTTCTGACCTCAGTTTCGGACTGTCCGACGCCTACAGTTTCTACCAGGATGATATCGTATCCTGCAGCTTCACACAACAAAATAGTTTCGCGTGTTCGTTGGGTGACGCCACCAAGTGCCTGCGCTGCCGGCGATGGTCGAATGAAGACCTTGGGATTGCGGCTAAGTTGTTCCATCCGTGTTTTATCGCCGAGGATGCTTCCCAGTGTTTTCTGACTGGACGGGTCAATGGCGAGAACGGCAACCTGGTGTCCTTGCTGTGTGAGCAATGTCCCCATGACCTCGATCAGGGTACTCTTACCGGCACCCGGCACACCTGTGATACCAACGCGGATCGAGTTGCCCGTGCGGGGCAATACGGTTCGGATCAGAAGCTCAGCTGTTTGCCGATCCGCTGGCCGGGTACTTTCTACCAGGGTAATGGCCTTGGCGAGCACGGCCCTGTCGCCCGCTATAACGCCTTGAGCCAGCGAATCACCAGATGCAGTGGGTTTTACGGCCATGGGTTGGGTTGAATTACAAAGCTAAATCTTTAATTTTAAGGGCTACACCAATCCCATGAAAAGAGTCTGGCTCCAAGGACTGTTCATCACCGTATTTGTATTTGCCCTGCTTGCCCTGGGCAATAGCGCAACCGACTTTAAGATATTCACCGCCTTTGACACCATTGGTCAGGCGCTAAAGGATTTTGAACTGACGGATTATGCATTTTCTAAACTGCGACCCGATCCTAAACCTGAGCAGCGCATCATCCTGGTGAACATCGGCGCATTGTCACGTCGGGAATTGGCACAGGAAATTTCCATCGTTAGTAAGTATGGCCCAAGGGTAATTGGTGTTGATGGCATATTTACTTGCGAGGGGGGACTTCGGGATAGTATTAATTGCCCTGCCCTGTTGGACACGTTGGGTAACCTGATGTTGAGTCAGGCTATACAGGAAGCAGGCAATGTGGTGCTTGCTGAGAAGTTGATGCAGACAGACTCTCTGTCAAAAACGGATATTGATTTGTATGATTCCCTTGAATTACCGGATCCTATTTTTTCAGATTATGCCTTCAAAGGATTTGTAAACTTGCCCACCAACGCCGTATATCAGGAAGATGTGAAGTTGTGTCGTTCGATCTTTCCAAAGATAGCGGTGAATGGCAAGGACCATCTGGCATTTTCAGTTCAGATAGCGTATCGGTATGACTCTGTGGTGACCAAAAAGTTTTTAGCCAGAAATAACCCTGAGGAAATTATTAGCTATCGGGGCAACATTGAAGTGCAACAATTGAAACTCAAGAGCCTCCAAAATCAGGAGACAGCGGCCACCAACTTCGGCACTATGTTTTATGTGGTAGACGTGGATGCTGTAATGCGGGAGGAATTTGCCAAAGAGCTCTTCAAAGACAACATCGTCATCATGGGTTATCTCGGCGACTACCTGGGTGACCCATCCTGGGAGGACAAATTTTTTACACCCTTGAATTCCAAGGTGGCAGGAAGGGCCAACCCGGATATGTTTGGCCCGGTGGTGCATGCAAATGCTGTAGCCATGATTTTGAATGAGGATTATGTCAACGAACTGCCTGATTGGGGTAAGTACGCCGTTGCGTTCATAATCTGTTTGCTTACCGTTGTGTTGTTTATTGAGATTGATCAACGAATCCCACAATGGTTTGATGCACTTTCAGTATTGATCCAGTTGTTTGAAGTTCTCGTTATTTCATTGGTTATCATTTATGCTTTCTCCTTGTGGAACCTCAAGCTGGACCTGAGTATTGCCATTGGTGTTTCTGCCCTGGTGGGACCCGCATACGATATCTTCAAAAGCGTGCAAAATGAAATTAATCGCCGGCTTACCATTCGCCGCGAGAAGGTATCAACTCCCTGAAAGTTTGGCACATTTTTAGTACCTTAGCTGGGTAAAACCCTTGAAATCCGGCTCTGTACGCGTGAAAATGGGCCAATTTTGAGGTATACAAACAAGCAACAAACAAACACTATGAAAAAAGGCAGGATTCTACTGGCAGTTGGCTTTGTCGTAGCAGCACTATCTGTCTCTGCACAGGATTATGCATTTAAGGTATTGGCTAACAAGGGAGCCAACGAATATAAGTCCGGAGAAGGCTGGCAGGCCATTAAGACGGGCACAACCCTGAAAAAAGATGATGAACTGAAATTGGGTGAAAACTCATACCTGGCATTGGTTCACAGCAGTGGAAAACCCCTGGAGCTAAAGCAGGCTGGCCCCCACAAAGTGGCTGACCTCGCAGCGAGCATGAAGCCCGGCGCAAGTGTGCTGAATAAGTACACCGATTTCATCCTGAGCAGCAACTCGGCTGAGGCCAAGAAGAACCGCCTCAGCGCAACCGGGGCCGTTCACCGGGGTACTGCTGATCAGCTTCCTTTGTTCCTGCCTCCGGCACAGAATGCCAGCATCTTTGGCAAATCGATGGTCGTGGAGTGGGAAGTACCCAAAAGTGGTGGTCCTTATGTGGTTACCATCAAGAATATCTTCGAGGACGAACTCGTAAAATACGAGACGCCGGAAACGCACCAGCGAATTGATCTTTCTGATCCTAAATTGGCTTCTGAGACAGCCTTCCTGATTGAAGTAAGCAGCAAGTCGGACTCAAAGGTTAAGTCAGAAAGCAAAGTGGTAAAGCGCCTTTCTGCAGCCGATGGTGAGCGCATTAAGAAAGCTTTTATGGAAATCGCTGGTGACCTGAAAGATCAGTCTGCGCTGGATCGCTATATCCAGGCTGGTTTCTATGAGCAGAACGGCCTGTTAATTGACGCCCTTACCTCCTACGAAGATGCCATCAAAATGGCACCCGACGTTGACGCTTATCGCGAAGCCCGTGATGAGTTTCTTTATCGCAATAAACTGGCTACACCCAAGCCCTAACCAGGCATAACTCATTATACCTCGAACCCCGGCAATCGCCGGGGTTCGTTGTTTTTGGCCGGCTCCGATAATCTTCTAATTTTGTGTGTTACCCTAACTGTTAACCACCATGAGCGTACTCGTCAACAAAAACTCCCGCGTAATTGTACAAGGATTTACAGGCTCAGAAGGCACTTTCCACGCCGGGCAGATGATTGAATACGGCACCAATGTGGTGGGTGGTGTTACCCCCGGAAAAGGCGGTCAGGTGCACCTGGGTCGCCCTGTATTTAACTCTGTGAAAGAAGCAGTAGATAAAACGGGAGCTGACGTATCTATCATTTTTGTTCCTCCGGCATTTGCTGCTGACTCGATCATGGAGGCTGCCGATGGTGGGATCAAGGTAATTGTCTGCATCACAGAAGGCATTCCGGTGAAAGACATGATGACGGCCAAGCAATATGTGAAAGACCACCATGCCCGGCTCGTGGGCCCTAATTGCCCGGGTGTGATTACCCCAGGTGAAGCCAAGGTGGGCATCATGCCCGGGTTTGTATTCAAGAAGGGCACTATTGGCATTGTATCCAAATCAGGTACCCTCACGTATGAGGCTGCCGACCAGATTGTAAAGGCGGGTCTGGGCATTACTACGGCGATTGGTATTGGTGGTGACCCCATTATTGGTACTCCCACCAAAGATGCAGTCGAACTGTTAATGAACGACCCTGAAACTGAGGGCATCGTCATGATCGGTGAGATAGGCGGAAATTACGAGCCCGTAGCTGCACGTTGGATTAAAGAAAACGGCAACAAGA
>DNZD01000241.1 GCA_003504855.1 Cytophagales bacterium | reverse complement strand
ACCGTGCGGTAGCAGGCATTGAAGGCACGCATCAAAGCCATCATTCCGTTGGTGGCGAGGTATAGCGCAAACACAAAGCCAAAAGTCAGCAATCCGCCCCGCTGCTTGCTGAGGATATCCATCACCGTTGATTGTACCACATCAAACATGCTGGGCGGCATATAGTCACTCAAAAAGACCATGATGGCTTCCCGGGAGATGGTCGGATAAAAATCGGAGATATATGGAATCAACGTGAAGAGAAAAATAATCGTAGGAAAGATGGCCAGAATAAAATTGTAGGCCACTCCATTAGATCGATCCATGATTTCATCTTCTTCAATATTGTTGATGAATATCTTGGAAAAACGATACAGCGTAAGGTTACCACTGCCTTTGATGCGCACCCGTTTCAGCCACTGTCGGAGCCTGAACGCCGACTGCACCTTGAGTATCCGTTTGCGGTGGTGGTACTTCATGTGGTGAAAAAAGGATCCAACAACCGTTGAAATGCTTCCGGCGGACGACAAGGTTTGCCCGTAGCCTGATTTACAAAAGCGAGCAGGGTTTCACCCCGGTGAATCAGGGTATCCTGCTCATTGAATATCTCATAATGAAACCGGATTCTCACCGACGGCTTCTCCGGGATGGTCACCACCACTTTGAGCAACTCATCATATCGAGCAGCCGTCAGAAAGTATGAGTGGTTTTCCAGCACAGGCATCATCACTCCCATGGCCTCAAGTTCTTTGTAGGTAAGGCCTAATTGCCGCAAGCTCTCTACCCGGGCTACTTCATAGTACATGGCATAATTGCCATAATACACATACTGCATCTGGTCTGTCTCGCCATAGCGTACCCGGATGAATGTTTCGGCCTGGTACATACTTATTTCTTTTTACGCAACGCAGCGCCCTTCCGCATCTCCGCTGTCAGCGCGGTCTGATAGCGGGTAGCGTTGAGATTGTGTTCACGCAAGGTGGCCGCAAAATTGTGGTACCCCGAAAAGTCTTCCTTCGCGCACATATAAATAAAATCCGATGAAGTGTAGTTAAGCACCGCATCAATGTTCTCAATGGAAGGCATGTTGATAGGGCCCGGCGGCAAACCCGCATATTTATAAGTATTGTACGGGGACTCTACCTCTTTATGGACATTGAGCACACGTTTGATGGTAAAATCACCGACTGCATATTTCAGGGTCGGGTCTGCCTGCAGGGGGATATCTTTTTTCAGGCGATTCAGGTATAAGCCAGCAATGATCGGTGCCTCATCGCTTTTAATGGTTTCTGCCTGCACAATGGAAGCCAGGATGGAGACTTCAATGGGTGTCAATCCAAGGGCGGTTGCCTTGGCCCTGCGTTGCTCATTCCAAAATGATTCATACTCATCATGCATCCGTTCCACCAACTCTTCGGGGACCACATTATAGTAAATCTGGTACGTGTTTGGGATAAACATGGCAAGGACGTTTTCCTTCGTAAATCCCTCCTTGTTATTTCGGATAAAATCCTGGAGGGCGTCTTCAAACTCATTTGGGGTTACGCCAATGTTTTTGGTGATTTTTTCCTTCAACTCACTCAACAGCCGCACATTGGTGAAGGTGACATTGATACGCTCGGTTCGTCCTGCCTGCAGCGCACGGATCGCATCCAGGTTGGTCATATTTCGGCGCAGCATGAACCGGCCTGGCTGCATCGTGCGATCAAAGTTCTTTAACCTGGCCAGAAAACTGAACGAAACCATGTCATTGACAAATCCCTCCTTACCGAGAGACTCCAACACACCGCGATAGGTAGTGCCTCGCTTAATGACAAAAAGGCGATCATCGCGGTCCAGGAGAATATTGGGGGTGTAAATGATCTGGTAGAGATAGAAGCTGAATGAGATCAGCAATACCGATCCCACCAGGAATACAATAAGCTTGGTTTTTGGAATTTGTGGCTGCATACGAAGGTTCAAAAATAAGAAAACGGAGTCGGATCGAAAGCGTTAGTTTTGTAGTGTAGTCCCGGTATGCAGGCCCAACGCATCATTATTCATCCTGAGAATCCAGAACCCCGCAAGGTGCGGCAGGTCGCAGAAATACTGCGACAAGGTGGCATTGTTATCTACCCAACGGACACCGTGTATGGAATTGGTTGCGATCTGCATAATCGAAAGGCAGTGGACAGGCTATGCCAGCTGCGCAAGATTAAACCACAGAAAATGAACCTGTCATTCATCTGTGAAGATGTAAGCCATCTCAGCAGTTACATCCGCCATATGGAGACGCCGGAGTTTAAGTTGCTTAAGCGCAATCTTCCTGGACCGTTTACATTCATCTTTGAATCGAGCAGTGAGGTGCCGCGGATCTTGGGGATCAACAAGAAAACGGTTGGCGTGCGCGTACCCAGGCATCACGTTCCCATAGAAATTGTGAAGGCCCTTGGTCATCCGCTGATCAGCGCCTCCATCAAAGACGATGACTCCATCCGCGAATACACCACGGATCCGGATGAAATTTACGCGTCGTTTCTTCACACGGTTGATGCCATGGTGGACTCGGGTACAGGCGGCAACATCCCTTCCACCATTGTTGATTTCACCAGTGGCATCGCAACCATCACCCGTCAGGGACTTGGTAATCTCGATGCATAATCATGAAGCGGGCGTTAATTGAACTGCACTTCCTGCCAAACCTGGAATACTTTAGCGCCATCCGGGGGATGGATCATGTAGTGATCGAACGACACGAACACTTTACCAAGCAAACCCTGCGCAACCGATGCATGATCATGACCACCCAGGGTCCGCACCGTCTCACGGTGCCGGTAACCGAAAAACACGGTAAGGTGCTCATCACTGACATCCGTTTGGATGACCGCACACGATGGCGGAATCAACTTTGGCGCTCATTGGTATCGGCCTATGCCAAGTCGCCTTACTTTGAACACTATGCCTCCGACCTGGAGCGTGAGCTGTTCCGGGATCACACCAGATTGTATGACCTCAACCTCGCTTTGCTGTCAATGTGTCTGGGATGGCTTAAATCACCCATCACCATTTCGGAAAGTGTGTCGTATGAAAAAGTTCCGGAATCGGAGATTGCCGACCTCCGAGGGCTTATTTCAGCGAAATCTGCCTCATTAGTGAGAAATTACTATTCGGGTCTACCATACCAACAAGTATTTGGCAGCGTATTTGAGCCTAACCTAAGTCTTGTTGATTTAATCTTTTGTGAAGGCCCCCGTGCCGGGGAATTCCTTGGTTAGTCACAGGGATTTTGAACAAATAAAATTGACCGTACGTTACTCAGGACGGGGTGGGGAGTTGGAGCGGTAAATCAGTTGCATTTCAGTCACCCCCCCGTTACATTTATAACTATAAATCCCATAAATGGAAGCTAAATTCTCCAATCGTGTGAAAGAAGTAATCTCGCTGAGCCGTGAAGAAGCACTCCGGCTCGGGCACGATTATATTGGAACAGAGCACCTGATTCTCGGCATGATCCGGGAAGGGGAAGGCGTGGCCGTGGGTGTACTCAAGAAATTGGGTGTGCCAATCGACGAGCTGCGGAGTGAAATTGAAAAGGTATCGAAAGGAACAGCGACACACCAGGTAAAGAACCTCTCTAACATTCCCTTAACGCGGGCATCCGAGAAGGTACTTAAGATTACGTACCTGGAAGCGAAAGTTTTCAAGGCACAACTTATCGGCACCGAGCACCTGTTGTTGTCCATTCTGCGCGATCCGGATAATCTCGCTACACAAATCCTAAACAAGTTTGACGTTGCTTATGACGTCGTAAAAGAAATGCTCGAATATCAACACGATCAACCTACCGCTGCATCGGATACCGATGATCCGGATGATGATTCCTCCAAAATGTTTGGTGGTGCAGGCAGTGCTGGCTCTGGCGGAGCTGGTAAAGAGAAAAAGGGAGCCGAAAAATCGCGGACCCCTGTGCTGGACAATTTTGGCCGTGACCTCACCAAACTGGCTGAGGACAACAAACTCGATCCGATAGTAGGCCGGGAAAAAGAAATCGAGCGTGTGGCACAGATTCTGTCCCGACGCAAAAAGAACAATCCGATCCTGATTGGTGAACCGGGTGTGGGTAAGACCGCTATCGCGGAAGGTCTCGCGCTGCGCATCATTCAGAAGAAAGTTTCACGCGTATTGTTTGGCAAGCGCGTAGTAACCCTCGACCTCGCTTCGCTGGTCGCAGGCACCAAATACCGCGGTCAGTTTGAAGAGCGGATGAAAGCCGTGATGAATGAACTGGAGAAATCACAGGATGTCATCCTTTTCATTGACGAATTGCACACCATCGTAGGTGCTGGCGGTGCTTCCGGATCGCTGGATGCCTCAAATATGTTCAAGCCGGCCCTCGCCCGCGGAGAAATCCAATGCATTGGTGCAACCACCCTTGACGAATATCGCCAGTACATTGAAAAAGATGGTGCCCTTGCCCGTCGCTTTCAAATGGTGATGGTAGATTCTACCTCGGTGGAAGAAACCATTCAAATTCTGGACAACATCAAAGAGAAATACGAAGATCACCACCATGTGAGCTACACCAAAGAAGCTTTGGATGCTTGCGTAAAGTTGTCCGATCGTTACATCAGCGATCGCTTCCTTCCAGATAAGGCCATTGACGTACTGGATGAAGCTGGTGCGCGTGTGCACATGAACAACATTCACGTTCCCGAAGAGATTGTGAAGTTTGAAGAGGCGATTGAAGACGTGAAGAAGGAAAAAAACCGGGTGGTGAAAAGCCAGAAGTATGAAGAAGCCGCCCAGCTTCGCGACAAAGAGAAGAAACTGATCGAACAACTCGACCTGGCCAAAGCGCGCTGGGAGGAGAAGACCCGGACAGAGAAATATGTTGTAACCGAAGACAATGTAGCCGACGTGATTGGAATGATGACTGGTATTCCCACCAACCGCATCGCCCAAAAAGAAAGCAACAAGCTCCTCGGTATGGCGAATGAGTTGGGTGCGAAAGTTATCGGTCAGGAAGAAGCCATCAAGAAACTCACCCGCGCCATTCAGCGGACACGCGTAGGATTGAAAGATCCCAAGAAGCCTATTGG
>DNZD01000252.1 GCA_003504855.1 Cytophagales bacterium | reverse complement strand
CTGCTCCCGTTTTCCACGGGCTTCTATGCAAAGAATTTCAACCAGGACGGCCCATTTATTTTTTACTGTTTCAATCTGGTTGCCATCGGGATCTTTAACTATGCCATGATCCGGTACATCATTAAGACCCATGGCATTGATGATCAATTAACATCGGTCATCTCACAGTGGTTCATCCTTCGGGGTTGGGTAGCCCCCGCGGTTTGGTTATTCTCAGCAGCCATTACGCCCATTGCACCTACATTCGCCCGATTCGCATTCATTGGAATCTTTGTCATTTATGCCATCGGTGAGCGCCGGCTAAATAAGCGTCAGGGACACACAAAAAAATAGCGCCGTGATCAGCTTGGGGCTTCACACGGCGCGCCGGGGTACTTAGGGTTTTGGGTTATTTCAATATGCCTTCGGCCTGGTAGCTCGCAGCGAGTTCAACAATCTTGCTTTTCAATTGTGGAAACATGCGAATTACTTCCGGCGAAAGCTCGGTGGACAGGGGCTGAATTTTTTCAATCGAGACTATAAAAAGGTCAATGTTGGGAAGTTTCCCTAACAGGTACAGGCCCTCCACGAGATCCTTTAATCCAATCTCGTGTGTGCTCATGGCGCTGGGAAAATCCTTGGAAAATCGTGGCTTAATGCGTTGGATGGTGCCCGCAGGCTTACCATCCAGGGTAGCATCAATTAAAATGATGTTAGGATACGACTCCAGGTATTCCATCAACTGGAACCCCGCTGTTCCGCCATCCAGCACATCAGCCAAACCCGGATCAACCTCAGCCTTGAGTTGATTGGCCAGATGAACGCCAAGACCTTCGTCGCCCATCAGGTAATTGCCAATGCCGAGAATCAATACAGGTTTATTTTCCATTTATGCTTTCTTATTTTCTTCGAATGTATCCTCTTCAATAAATTTCCATCCACCTCCCATCGATGATATCTCACCGCGTCCTTCTACGTAGTCGTGATAGAAGACGAGATAAACATGCACAACAGAGAACAGGATGAAGAACCACATCGACCAGTGATGGATAGTGCGCATCATAAAGTCACCGCCAAAAGCAGCCGGTACCCACGAGAACAAATTGGGCAACCACCAGTCACTCATGGCAGAGTAAAGACCAAAGCCGGTAAGGCACTGCACCCCAAATGCGATAAATGTCAGGAAATAGATGAACCCGGCGAGGCGGTTATGGCCAATCGTATGTATGCTATATCCCCGGGTCATGAAGATATCTGACTTCAGGATTAACCACATGTCTTTGAAATACTTCGCGTTCGTGGGAATGAAATTCTTCCAGCTGGCATAGCGGTTACCAACAAAGCCCCAATAAATCCTGAACAGAAAGTTGAACAGGAAAATATAAGAGGCCACAAAGTGGATGAATCGGGTCGTGCCAAACCAGAAGTTGGAATAGGCTTCCTGGCCGGTCATGATGGCTGGCGGATTGCCGATAATCAGTCCGGTGGCAATCAACACGAGAATGCACGCCGCATTGATCCAGTGATAGTACCGAACCGGAAGTTGCCAGACAAACACCCGGCGCAACCGTATCGGTTTGGAAATAGTAGCTGAATTCATGGTCGTGTCGGGTTAGAGTACTTTAACCTTACTTACATGCTTGCCTTCTTCATCATACAGGTGAACGGCGCAGGCCAGACAAGGGTCGAAGCTGTGAATGGTACGCAGGATTTCAACCGGCTTGTTTTCGTCTGCAATCGGGGTGTCCTTGAGGGCAGCTTCATAGGCAGAGGACTTGCCTTCCAGATCACGTGGTGATGCATTCCAGGTTGAAGGCACCACTAATTGATAGTTCTTGATCTTGCGATCTTCGATATCAATCCAGTGTGCCAGTGCACCACGGGGTGCTTCAGTATGACCAACGCCTTTAGCAGCAGCGGGCCAGCTTTCTGGTTTGAATTTTTCCATATTTGCCATCCGCGTGTCACCATTCTTAATGTTGGTGATCAGTTGATCGTAGAATTCAAGTGCCCATTGTGCAACGAGGATTGACTCCAGACCACGTGCAGCTGTTCTTCCCAGCGTTGAGAAGAGCGCAGTAGCAGGAACATTCAACTTGGCCAGTGTGCTGTCAACAACTTCTTTGAAGTCAGGCCTTCCGCTTGCATAGCCTACCAACACCCGCGCCAGCGGACCAACTTCCATGGCATTACCTTTCCATCTAGGAGTTTTGAGGTAGCTATATTTCTGATTGATGTCCAGGTGATCAAAGGGCGGTTTAGGTCCGGTGTAATTCAACTTGGTTTCGCCTTTCCAGGGGTGCAAACCAACGCCATCACCTCCGGCATATGAATACCAGCTGTGTGGAATGAATTCCTGAATCTCTGCATCATTGCGAAGATCTACTTCATGAATGTGGCTCAGGTCCTTGTTGAGAATGGCACCAGCCGGGAACTTGTAGTTGGCAACGTCCCGATAGCTAGATGTGGAGAGATCTCCATACACGAGATAGTTTCCGAGACCACCACCAATGGCACCCCAATCGAGATAGTAAGGTGCGATAGCCAGCAGATCAGGAATATAAACCTGCTCAACAAAATCTTTTGCCTGCTTAAGTAACTGTTGTACATAGGCGAGGCGCTCGGCATTGATACCACTGGCATCGTCCAGGCTGATGGAGCAAGCCATGCCGCCCACGAGGAAGTTGGGGTGCGGGTTCTTCCCGCCGAATATGGTGTGCACCTTTACAATTTCCTTTTGCCATTCAAGGGCTTCCAGGTAGTGGGCGACACCAATGAGATTTATTTCGGGAGGCAGTTTATAAGCAGGATGGCCCCAATATCCGTTTGCAAAAATTCCAAGTTGACCACTTTCAACAAACTTCGTCAGTCGCTTTTGCAGGTCGGAGAAATAGCCGGGTGAACTCTTGGGCCAATGTGAAATGCTTTGGGCAATTTCAGACGTTTTCTTGGGGTCGGCTTTCAGTGCGCTCACCACGTCTACCCAGTCAAGGGCGTGCAGGTGATAGAAATGGACTACGTGGTCATGAATGTTCTGCGCACAGAACATCAGGTTGCGAACGAGCTCCGCATTCGGGGGAACAGTAATGTTCAATGCGTCTTCAACCGCGCGGATAGAAGCCATGGAGTGCACGGTAGTGCAAACCCCACAAACGCGGCCCACAAACGCCCATGCATCACGCGGATCGCGGCCACGAAGAATTTCTTCAATGAGGCGCACCATGGTGCCTGAACTGTATGCTTCGGAAATCTTTCCGTCTTTTATTTCTGCTTCGATCCGCAGGTGCCCTTCGATGCGGGTAATGGGATCAACTACAATGCGTGTCATAGTGTGTTAGTCTTTGTTGAGTTCTTTTTCTGACTGTTTTCCTTCTGTGATCAGGTCTTCAACCATCTTATGCTTTCTGAGGTTGGTGGCCACGGCGTGCGCAGCAATACCAGCAGCGGTGATGCCAAGTGCAGTTAAACCCACCTTATCTGCATTTTCTTCGATACCGAAGCCTCCGGCATTGACCATGCGCTCGTAAATGGGACCATTGTCCCAGAAGCTTTCTTCGCTGCAACCAAAGCACCCATGACCGGATTGGATGGGATAGCTTGTGCCATTGTTCCAACGCATCACACCGCACGCATTGTACGTGCTTGGGCCCTTGCATCCCACTTTGTAGAGGCAATAGCCGCGTTTGGCGTTTTCATCGTCAAAGGTTTCAACAAACATACCAGCATCGTAATATGGGCGGCGATAGCAGCTGTCGTGAACGCGTTTTGAGTAGAATGCTTTCGGACGTCCAACACCATCCAGTGCCGGTACAGTACCGAAGGTGATCAGGTGAACCAATACTCCAGCCATCACCTCGCCAATGGGAGGACAGCCAGGCACTTTTATGATTTGCTTGTTCTTGATGATTTTATGAATCGGAGTGGCTTGTGTGGGATTTGGTTTAGCTGACTGCACACAACCATTGCTGGCGCAACTACCCCAGCAAACAACCGCCATGGCATTTTCAGCAGCTTCATGGAGGATATCCATAGAGGATTTTCCACCAATCATGCAGTACACACCGTCTGCGCCAGCAGGTACTGAACCTTCTACACAAAGCACATACTTGCCTTTGTACTCTTCCATAGTCTTGTGCATGGCCTCTTCTGCCTGGTGACCAGCGGCCGCCATCAGTGTTTCCGTGTAGTCGAGCGAGATCTTGTCGAGGATGATGTCGGCAACGATCGGGTGCGACGAGCGGATGAAAGATTCGCTGCAGCAGGTACACTCCTGGAAGTGCAGCCAGATCACCGGTACGCGCGGTGTGGCCTTCAAGGCGTCGGCTACCTGGGCGACGGCCGTTGACTGCAGCCCCATGTAGGCGGTCATGAGCGTGCAGAACTTCATAAAGTCTCTGCGCGAGTAGCCTTTTTCGATCAGCTCTTCGTAGTACGTTTTCCGCTTGGTCGAGGGCTCTGAGGTGGATAATTCAGTTAGCATATCTTCTTGGTTGAGGTTTATTTAGATAAGTTCTAAACTGCTTGAGTCGGGTTTCCCGAAGAAAATCCTGTTAACAAATCTTACTGACAACCACCCCTCATTCACATGAGATTATTCAGCAATGGCTATGATTTATGTCATACAAACCAGCTTGATGAAGAAATAGCTTAGGGTACGTTTTTAAATCCCAAACCCTATGAAACGACTACTTGCAATCATCGCCATCGTAGCGGGTCCAGCCGCATCTTTTGCTCATCCCGGACATGGACACGAAAATCCACTCAGCCCCGGTCATTACCTCGGAAATCCGGAACACGCCCTACCTGTATTGCTTACCATTTCTGTGGCAGCCCTGTTCATTGTGTGGAAAGTAAAACGCGCCCGCCGAAACGCAGGCAAGTAATCGCATGCACGAGTTGTCAATTGTCATGAGCATTGTGGATACCGCCACCGAAAAGGTGAAGGAACACCATGCAACATCGGTGGAGAGCATTGATCTGGTGATTGGTGCGCTGGCTGGTGTGGACGATCACGCACTGGAATTTTCCTGGGAGGCTGGCGTAAAGAACACCGTCCTTCAACAAGCCCAAAGGAATATTATCCGAATGCCAGGCAAAGCCAAATGCAGCAACTGCGATGCAGAATTTGAAATCAAAGAACTATTTGACCCTTGCCCCGCCTGTGGCGATCACCTCATACAGGTGATTCAGGGCAAGGAATTGCAGATCAAGTCAATTACGCTGAACTAAAGCTATCGTTATGTGTGCCACCTGTGGATGTGATCACGAATCGTCTGTTCTTATCAGAAAAGTAGAAGCAGCCAAAACCCTTGATTTACAGGGACTTCAGTTAACAAAACTGCCCACCGCAGCGGAGCCACCCAGGCGAATTCAGCTTGATCTGGAGCAGGATATTCTGCTCAAAAACAACCTTAAGGCGGAGCGGAACAGGGGCTATTTTATGGCCAAGGATATCCTGGCCCTTAACCTGGTTAGCAGCCCCGGTTCAGGTAAGACTTCATTACTGGAGCGAACATTATCGGATCTCAATGGTGATCTGACATTTTCGGTTATCGAAGGTGATCAGCAAACAACCAATGACGCGGATCGTATTGCCGCCACAGGCGCACCCGTAGTACAAATCAATACGGGCAAAGGCTGTCACCTGGATGCGGACATGATTGAAAATGCAATCCAAAAGTTAGGACCAGAGAATAATTCGGTTGTCATCATTGAGAACATTGGTAACCTGGTGTGTCCGGCCATGTTTGACCTGGGTGAGCAATCCCGGGTTGTTATCATTTCTGTTACCGAGGGAGATGACAAGCCACTGAAATACCCGGACATGTTTCAATCCAGTGACCTGTGTATAATTAATAAGATCGACCTCCTTCCTTATGTAAATTTTGATTGCGAGTTGGCCAAGACTTATGCCCGTCAGGTAAATCCAAAACTGGAATTTATTGAACTATCCGCTACGCGGGGTCAGGGACTTGAAGACTGGTATCATTGGCTAAAAAGCCGGGTGCATGAACCGGCCGTCTTGAAATGACGTCATGGCTTCCTTCCATCTTCATATCGAAGGCCAGGTACAAGGTGTGGGCTTCAGACCATTCGCATACCGGCTGGCTAAAAAGTTAAATGTCAGAGGCTGGGTGAGTAATGGCACCGATGGTGTTCATATTGCCCTGACCGGTCCGGAAGGAAACATCCGCAAGTTTTACCACGAAGCGACCGTTCATCCTCCCGCCAATGCCCGTATCATGAGGCACTCTTTTGAGGAGGTGCAGGATGCGGACTACCCCGACTTTCAAATAGTTGAAAGCACATCGGATACCAGCCCAAACCTGTTATTGACACCCGACCTGGGTTTATGTGATGCCTGCAGGCAGGAAATTCTTGACCCGCTTAACCGCAGACACAACTATGCATTTACAACCTGCACTGATTGTGGCCCGCGTTACTCGATCATCCAACAGCTTCCGTATGACAGGGAATACACCACCATGCGGCCATTTGAACAATGCGCTCCCTGTCAGGATGAATACAATCACCCGGAAAATCGCCGCTACTTTTCACAAACCAATTCATGTCCGGCTTGTGGAATTGAACTTGCGCTCCTTAACAATGAAGGCAAACTGATTTCAAAAAGCCAGGACGTTGTTATTGCGTTAACCTGTACCGGACTGGAACATGGAAAGATAGTCTGCCTCAAAGGCATAGGCGGATACTTGTTACTTGCCGATGCAAGCAATGAAGATGCCATTAAGCTCCTTCGAGAAAGAAAGCACCGGCCGGCTAAACCATTTGCCGTACTCTATCCATCCATTGAACGCATTCGCGAAGATGCCCATGTTTCACGCGAAGAGGAGGAAGCCCTGTGTTCCATTGAAGCGCCTATCGTTTTATTGAAATGGAAGGAACATCACCGGGCAGCCGTTTGCCGTCGGCAAATATCCCCGGGACTCAATAAGATTGGGGTTATGTTACCATACACCCCATTGTTGGCGCTTTTGATGGATAAATGGAAGAAGCCGATCTTGGCCACCAGTGGCAATCTGAGCGGCTCACCGATTTATTTTCAGGATCAGGACGCCCTGACCAATCTGGCTCCGGTAGCGGACTTCTTTGTAACCAACAATCGAAACATTGTTGTGCCTCAGGATGACAGCGTAATTCAATTTTCACCGATTGCGCGGCAACGGATCGTTATCCGTCGCTCCCGGGGTTATGCACCCACGTTCCTGCCACATCCCATGATTGGTCGCACCGACACAGTACTGGCCATGGGCGGTGAAATGAAAAGTTCTTTTTCCCTGCTTCGCCAGGGCAATGTGTATGTTAGCCAATACCTCGGCGACCTGGAGAATTACCATACCCAGGCCAGCTACCATACTACATTGGATCACTTGCTTCATCTCTTTAATGCATCACCAGAAAAAGTAATCGTCGATCTTCATCCGGCTTATTTTGCATCTGCTGCTGGCCGCAAACTGGCAAGGAATTTTGGCGCCGGTGTGGTCACCGTTCAGCATCACCTCGCGCATTTTTGTGCAGTGTTGGGTGAGAATAAACTGCTCAACTGTCCTGACCCGGTATTGGGTGTAATTTGGGATGGTACCGGTTGGGGTGATGATGGCGGTGTGTGGGGTGGTGAGTTCTTCACGTACTCACATCATGCATTCGAGCGGATTGAGCACCTGCCTTACTATGATCACCTTTTGGGAGATAAATTTTCAAGGGAACCCCGGCTTTGTGCATTGTCCCTATGTAAAGATGTTCCTGAGGCAGTCACGTTATTGAAAGACAAATTCACAGAGAAAGAGTGGAGTCTATACACCCGCATGATTG
>DNZD01000205.1 GCA_003504855.1 Cytophagales bacterium | reverse complement strand
GCAGTGTTCGTGGTGCCATTTTCTTTTGGTTACTTTTCTTTTGGGCAAGCAAAAGAAAAGTGACGGTTCCGCTCCAGGGCCGCGTGGCCCCGTCATCGCTACCAGCGCTGCCGATCTTCGCGTCCCGCTGCAGCGAGGCGCTTTGCGGGCGGTATCGATTTGCTCGGCAATACTAGTGAAGACAAGTTTTCACTTTTTTATCCAACGCAAATCTCGAAGGCGCTGTCCGCAATGACTGTAGATATTTGGCTTCGATCAGTTTGTCGTGCATGAAGTTGCTAATGGTGCCCATTTTGCCTGTGGTTGGTATTGTCACCAACCACCACCTGGTTGTAAGACTTGATCTGGCCAGCAAAATCAGATTTGAGAATCACCTAAAGTTTACGTTTAAACAAATACAATTCCCGCGGTCCGCTCACCGTAGTGCTCGCCGTAACATTCACAATTTCGAAGCCCTGTTCGTTCATCTTGTTCAGCTCGTTGACGATGTCCTTGCTGAAGTACTTGCCGCTGCCGGTTTCAATCTTTTCTCCCTTGAGTTCAAACGTTTCAGTTTTTCCGTTGATGGTTTTCTCCACGATGTGGTTGTAATTACTGTAGTTTATCCGGAGGTAGCCGTATTCTTCGGTCCTTTTGGTTTGTTCATTGTCGCGTGAGGCAAAGCCGAGGAGAAGGGCCGACGCGGAAATCAGGACAATCGCGATAGTCAATTGGGTTTTCATGGTAATTGGAGTTTAGGTTGAATGTTTCTCGATATGTTAACGACAGAATGCCGATTGATGATTTTCGAACGGGATGTCTAACGAAGATAAGACTTAAGCAGTGAATTAGGTCTCTAAATAGCCCCATGTTATTTGTGCGCCCTCTCGATGGTCCCGATTTGGCCAGTGGTTGGTGTTGTCACCAACCACTTCCATGGTGCGCTTTTTGTTGCCTTCTGTAGGTCGGTGTTCTTCACCAACCCTGATCCTAACGCGAGCCAGTCCTAATTCAATCCCCATTTAACTACTCCATTGGTGGTATGCCAACGACGGTTAATTAATTGATCGTTACCCGTGGATTACCTGATTAGTTGTAAATTAAGGCTTAGAATAATGAAGTTTAACAGATTAGTTTAACTAAGCACAGACGTTGGAAGTAATTGATGTTTAAAATGAGACTATTAACAATAATTCTTTTTGGACTCCTGACTGAAGCGTTGGGGCAGAATTCCAGACTAGAGACTAGCAATCCGATTCCCCGAATGGGAGATGAAGTTCAAATAGAATTCACCCTAGACAAAGAAGACTTAACCGAGTTGAGAAATAAGGAAAGGAAAACCAAGGAGGAGTTTAATAACCTTTGGCGCAATAACGTGGGTAAAGGCAGTTTAAGGATTGCACAAGTAGTATCTGATACGGGTAGAGTAAAAATTGGGCCATTTTCGTTTATAATCGATGGCACAACATATGTTACCAATGTTTTAACATTAAGGGTATTGCCCAACCTACCTGGAAATATTAGAAATGGTGTTTGGATTAGATATACAGAGGTTGACAACCACGGGTACTTGATTATTGAACAAAGAGTGTCGAGAGGACCGCGGGTGAAAACAGAGTCGGGGGGGACAAGCCTATCACTTGACAATGAAGGTATAAGTTTTGCAGACTTGGACAAGGAAAAATTTGAGAAACTAGGGCTTAAAGTTATCTCAAGTTCATCAAGTTCAACAATGCAAACTGTAGACAAAGCTGGTGACGATCCATTTTCTGACTTTGTGAATTATCATGAATCTGCTTACATGTTTAAGAAAGTCAATTTGAAGGCAACATTAAATATTGACAAGAGTTTGTTTAAAAATCTGCCTGAGACAGGTCATTATGAGGTAGTAGCAATTAATTAAGCGGCAAGACTTACATAAACGTGGCGGCAAACCTAATGACACAACAGCATTAATATGAAAAGACTATTGTCAACACTATTACTTACGACAATTCTATCAATTGTTTATGGACAGAACAGGACCGTTTCAGCAAAGGAGTTCACAGACAGTATTGATTCCATTGGACTAAAATTTATCATGCCGGATAATTATGAGGAATCTGCTGTCATTCAGAATAAGGACTTGTTTTACTCCTTTGCAATGAAGAGAAAGAACACTGAGTTTGAAGTACGTTACTCTATCTGGTCAATGAAGCCACAATTGATTAAATATGAAAAGTGTAAGGCGACTCCTGGTTGTTCTATGGTGCATCCTAACAAAATGTTTGAGAGTATTGCGCAGGTTAACATTTTAAATATGACAGGAGGGAAATGGGCAGAACTTGGTGCATTCCCAAAGAACGCTGTGAAAAGTGAATTCAACGCAGACACTGGAGGATCGTCATTCTTTGAATTTAATTGTGCCTTTGGTAAAGGCTATAAATATGGACAAATGGTTGTGCTGCACAAAGACAACATAGCGGATATAATAATTACTTTCATGAGCAATGATAAGGCAAAACACGGAGACCTAATGTTTGAATCATTTCACTCATTGACTTTTAAATAGATATTAAGACTCCTAAGCGAAACTTGCAACAACAATTCATCGATCGCGTTCTTGTAATAGTCAAAGCCGACCCAGGCGTTATCGGACTCGCTTTGGCAGGCTCCTTCATAACCAACGAAGTCGACGAGTTCTCGGACGTGGATTTAATCCTGGTCACGGCTGATAAGGTTTCTGATAACATCGCCAAAATGACTGCCTATGCAAAGTCTTTTGGGGACCTTATAAACAGGTTCACCGGCGAGCATGTTGGTGAGCCAAGGGTTTTGATTTGCCTGTACGACAATCCCTTGCTGCATGTTGACATTAAATTCCTGACGCTGGAGGAATTCGGCGACAGGGTAGAAGATCCGGTCATCTTGTTTGACCGCAATAACGCATTGGGCGGTGTTATTGCTGCGACAAAGGCTGCGTGGCCCATGCCGGACTATCAATGGATAGAGGACCGTTTTTGGACATGGATTCACTATGCCGCCTTGAAGCTGGGCCGCGGTGAGAACTTTGAGGCCCTCGACTTTTTATCATACGTACGGGTGACGGTAACCGCTCCGTTACTTCAAATCAAGAACGGCAGACTTCCACGGGGACTGCGAAAAGCTGAGTTCAATTTTGGTAAGGAGGATATGCATAAGCTTGTCGGGACGGTCCCCGCATACACAACCCAATCCATTTTCAATGCATTGGACAACACCATAAAGCTGTATCGAGAGCTCAGGGCGTTGTATCCAACAACCGTGCAACTCAGGACCCACGCAGAAAAGAAAACGATAGAATACCTGGAAAGTGTGAAAAGGATGAAATTGGGTTGAGTTGAATTGGGCTTATGTGTAGCGTCGGTGTTTGTTGAGCGTCTTGTCCTTATTGCCGGATAAAAGTAAATTAAGGGTTAGAATAATGATGTTTAGGAGACAAAGTCTTCTAAACACAGACGTTGCATGCTATTGGGTCGGACAATCTAGTGTTTACAAATAAAAAACAGATATATGAGAACTATTCACGGTGGACTTTTTACATTAACCCTCATTGGACTTTTATTTTCATGTCAAAATCATAGCTCCTCACCCGACAATGACTTTGATGTGACAGTGCCTGAGGCAAAACTAACTGGGCAAAGGGTTCTATTTGACGAAGGACATAAGAATCACCATCAAATAGGGCGGACATATAAGCCCTTTGCGACACTGTTGAAAAATGACGGATGTAAAGTTGAGTCTAGTGACAAGCCGGTTGATGTAGCATCTCTCTCGAATACTGACATACTTGTACTTGCAACAGCGACTGGCAAAGAAGAACCTGGTGACAAGTCTGCCTATACCGAGAAAGAAATCTCAACTTTAGATGAATGGATAAAAAACGGTGGCTCTGTGTTAATCATTACCGAACATTACCCTTTTGGTCTCGCAATGAAAACTTTATTGGAGGCACTTAATGTAAGAATTCATAATGGGTATACCGAAGACTCGACTCTAAACAATCCACAAGTAAGAGACGCTTTACTATTTGAGAAATCAAAGGGCAACTTAAATAGTAGTCATTCTATAACGACTAATTTAAATAGAGTAAATACTTTCACTGGCTCTTCTGTTAAAGGTGACTCCACTTGGACTAACCTACTCATCTTAAGCGACAATGCGCAGAACTATAATGTTAACGTGAAAGTCGACAAAGAAGGTGGTGACGTGAATGTAAGCGTTACGTATGCGGACTTCTATCCAGCGACAGGTTTTTCTCAAGGAATCTGTAAGAGATATGGGAAAGGGAAAATTGTTGTTTTGGCTGAGTCAGCATTGCTTACGGCTCAATTTGACAAGAATGGAAATAAGTTTGGAATGAATATAGCTGACTCGGACAACAAACAATTAGCCCTCAATATAATTAGATGGTTAGCGGACAAAAATTCCAACTGAGTTTCGGGAAAGAATAAGCACAAACGTTGTGCTGCTACGGCCAGAATTAACTTATGAGACTATTCACTACGATCACAGCGGCGATACTTTCCCTAAGTGCATCCGGGCAGACTACTATTGACACGGAATCAAATTACACGCGTTCCAATGTAAAAGGCGTAATCATACAAAACAGTTTTCCAAAGGGAGGAGGGTACACCGATCCAACCGGAAAGGAATTTGCCTATCGAATATTCTGGACGCGGGTGAGCAATGAAACGGCTACCCCGTTAGAGCTGTCAATGAAATTTCCTGCTGATCCAGTCTTGATTTTCGCAGCGCCGGAATCCTACTTAAAAGTGTTTCTGCCTCCTGGCACCATGACAATCGAAAAAGAAGGATTGTATGATTATGGCGCAACGGATTTAAAGTCTTTTCTGGCTACGGGCCTTAGTAAGCCGACCACGTTGCTGAGAATTATCAATCCTGGAGAGTCTTGTATGTTTTATGTCGGAACCCTCACGTACCAGCCTGGGAACGGCGTTCCCCGAACAGGACTGGTCTTACAGGATCAGACGCTTTTTTATAGAATTAGCGGTTATGACACGCAGCGGGACCCTGAGTTAATTCCCTGCGGAAGGATAATATTTAAAAAATCAGGGCGGTAAATTAGCCGGAGGCTGGAGTAGGCCTGAGGTTGTTGCCTGTGGTTGGTGTTGTCACCAACCACCACCGGGTCTTGGAATTTGCTACCTGGTCGTTATTTGCAATCCCACGATCACACCACCGACCATCCCCTTAAAACCCTTTCAGCTACTCCTTAGGTAGTATGCCAACCTGCGGCATTTCGTTGCGCCTGGATTTCCTGATAAGTTGTAAATTGAAGTTGGGAATAAGGGTGTTTAGAGCATAATGCTAAAACAATATCGTGGTGGGTAATTGGCAATAAAGATTAGACTAACTATGGAAAGATTAAAATCAATAGAGATAAAACTAATTGCAGCATTTCTTTTGGTGACCGGTTTTTTAGGTTTTGTGGCGCTCTTTTCAACGATTTTATCAACGGACAATTCAATTGTAGGCATTCTTTACCTTTTTATCGCTGTACTTTTTGGACTGACTATGTACTCAGGATATCTGTTACTAAAGGAGGATGAAAAAGGACTTGAGATTGGAAGAGCTATAATCGCATTACAAATATTAAATTTTGACATAGCGGGACTCTCTTATTTATTTACAACCGGTGGAGCCGTTCTATTTGGACTTGGTAATTCCAAAATCGGTTTTGACTTTGTGATACAAACAGGGTTCACAATCAATCTAAATGACGAGTCGACTAATTTTATTTTGAGAATAAATCTCTTAGCGATTGGACTATTTGTATATCTGTCGCGGACAATCAGAAAGCTAGAAGACGAACAAGAAATTCAGGAAGAGTTAGAAAAGAAACAAAGCGAAAAAGTTGACAAGTAGCCAACTGCCCACAACATTGATCGGGTGAAGAGTCACTTTTGGAACCCATCATTGATACAAATACCCCTCATCCATTCCCCTTTTCCACATGCCATAAAACGCGGCCTTACGTTCAACCAATTCCTGGTAGGTACCCTCTTCCGCAACACTGCCATCGCGCAGCACCACGATGCGGTCGGC
>DNZD01000162.1 GCA_003504855.1 Cytophagales bacterium | reverse complement strand
TTTACCTTCCCGCTTCTTATTCGCAACGATTTTGTCCCACCAATCAAGATGGGCATCCATCGCAGACTTCCATTCAGGGGCGCGTGGATCATTCACCTGCGGGCCTTCCGCATGCCCAACGCGCGCGTGAATGTGATCCGTCCTGCTGATGGTCATAGCCATTGTTTCGGCCTGGTCCTGCAAAAGCGACTCGTGTACATTGCACCAATGTGAAACATCCAGGGTTAGCCGCAGATCGGGTAACTTCTCCATAAAGCTCCTCGCAACGGGCGCTGAATATAAAATTCTTCCCCGATGGGTTTCATGGTAAACCGGAATACGGGTTTGCCTGCCTACGGATGAGGCATACTCCATGAACTTAAGGTTATCAGCAAAAGAAAAGTGGTCCTTTCCCGAATGGCAATTGATGTACACCGGTTTGGTGAGCACCGCATTGTCCAGGCTCTGCCGGAATTCCTCGAGGTGTTTCAACGGATCCGGGCTTGACCCGCCCAGCAGGAAACCTACCTGTAAACCATTTTCCTGCACGGCCTTCAGTAAAGCCTCACGGTCTTTGGCCTCTGATGGGAACCATACTTCAATACCATCATATCCGGTTGCCTTGGCCTTACGGCAAAAATCGGCATGACTGCCCGCAAAGCCCCAATTGGTGGCCATCATCATCAATTGGTATCCTGGTTGAGGTACCACGGGTGATGCATCTGCCCAGGAGGGCAATGCGGTTGCCAGCAATGATCCGCCGGTCAGACTCACAAACTCTCTTCTTGTAAACATAGGTTTGCCGTTAAAAGGTCAGGATATAATTTGATTGATAATCTTACCAGACACATCCGTAAGCCGGAACTGCCGGCCCTGAAATTCATACGTGAGTTGCTCATGGTTGAGCCCCAATTGGTTCAGGATAGTGGCTTGCACATCATGGACGGAAACCTTGCCTTGAATAGGATAGTATCCGATTTCATCCGTTTCACCATAGGTTACTCCTGGCCGAACACCTCCACCGGCCATGAACAGGGTGAACGCTTCTACGTGGTGATCACGGCCGAGGAATGGATTGGTCTTGTTCTCGCGATTTTCCTGCATCGGTGTGCGGCCAAATTCTCCGCCCCACACCACCAGCGTCTCATCCAACAAACCACGCTGCTTCAGGTCGAGGATCAGCGCCGTTGTAGCGCGGTCGATCTCTCTGCATTTGTTGCGAAGTCCATAGTCAATCGCCAGGCTCTCATCAGTGCCGTGGCTGTCCCAACCCCAATCGTACAACTGAACAAAACGAACGCCTTGTTCCACGAGTTTTCGCGCCAGCAGGCAGTTGTTCGCAAATGAAGATTTGCCCGGCTCCGTACCATATAATTGGTGGATGTATGCGGGCTCATTGTTGATGTTCATCACCTCGGGCACTGCAATCTGCATGCGATAGGCCAGTTCATACTGGTGCATCCGGGTGAGTGTCTCCGGGTCACCCTTTTCAAGGAAATGTTCCTGATTGACGGCATTGACGGCGTCAATCATCTTTCGTTTTAATTCCCGATCGACACCCGGTGGATCATTTAGGTATAATACCGGTTCACCTTGTGTCCTGCACTGTACACCCTGGTATACGGAAGGAAGAAATCCACTTCCCCACACACTCTTTCCTGCATCAGGTGTTTTACCACCCGAAGTAAGCACGACAAAACCAGGCAGGTTGCTGTTTTCTGTTCCTAATCCATAGGTCACCCATGAACCCATACTGGGTCTTCCCAGCCTGGCTGATCCAGTATGCACAAACAATTGCGCCGGACCATGGTTAAACTGATCGGTTGAAACACCCTTGAGAAAAGCCAACTCATCGGCGATCGACGCAAGGTGCGGCACATAGTCTGATATCCATGCCCCGGATTCTCCATGTTGTTTGAAGTTCGCTTGCGGCCCAAGCATCCTGGGTGTACCTCTAATAAATGCAAACTTCTTCCCTTCCAGCAATGATGGCGGACACAGTTGATTGTGCAGACGCTGGAGTTCTGGTTTGAAATCAAAAAGCTCGAGTTGAGATGGCGCACCAGCCATGTGCAGATAAATAACCGATTTGGCCTTGCCCGGAAAATGAGGCGCCTGTGGCATCATCGGATCATGTGCACCAATTCCTTTTGAACTCCCTGTTGTACATCCGCCCAACATGGCACCAAATGCAGCCGCACCAAGGCCCATGGCGCTCTCCACAAGAAAATGTCGTCTTGAGATAGCTTGCAGGGATTGTAGTTCGAACGGGCTCATTTCGTCAACGATTCATCCAGGTTAAGTAACGCACTTGCTACGAGGGTCAATGCGGCATCTTCCGGCTTTGCATCACCGACTAATGTTTTTCGAAGCCCTTCATTGCTTTGATAGCGGGTTAATGATTCCTGATAGAGTTTCTCCAATGCCTCCAGCTTATGGTCTGTCATTTCCTTGTAGTGAATATACCGGTATCCCGCCCGGATCTGATCTGCATACCCCGAACCCGTAGATTTCATCCTGGTAGCGAGCGCACGGGCAGCTTCCATAAATACCGGATCATTCATGGTGACCAGCGATTGCAAGGGTGTATTCGTTCTTATCCGCCGCACCACGCACACATCCCGGCTGCTGCCGTCAAAGGTCATCATGGATGGATATGGACTGGTGCGTTTCTGGAATACATACACCGCACGCCTGTATTTGTCTTCACCCTCGCTGTTTACCCACCGGGCATCACTCCACACACTCTGCCATACTCCGTCGGGTTGATACGGCATCACCCCTGGACCGTACATCTTACTGCTGAGCAGTCCACTTACAGTAAGGGCCTGATCGCGAATCTGCTCTGCCGACATTCTTACAGCAGGCCCATGCGACAACCACTTGTTCGTCGGGTCAAGATCATTGAAACCATTCGCCTGACGGTAAGTGCCTGACATCACTATGTCCTTCATCAATTTCTTCATCGACCAATGGTGATCCTGCATCAGCCTGACGGCGAGCCAGTCGAGGAGTTCCGGATGCGATGGGGTGGCTCCCTGGGTGCCCAGGTCTTCCAGGGTCTCCACAAGGCCGGTGCCATAGAATTGCTCCCACACCCGGTTCACCAGCGTTCGGGCGGTCAGGGGATTCTGGGGAGACACCAGCCATTGCGCGAGTCCCAATCGGTTGGCTGGTGTGTTATCTGGGAATGCATTCAAAGACCGGGGTGTAGTTGGGCTAACTTCTTTTCCATGCACTAACCAATTTCCCCGCTCAAAGATGGGCGTGGGTCGAAACTGCTCTGAAGTATTTTCTACCACAATCGGAGTTTCATCAGCGCGGGCATTGATTAGCCGGAGTGCGGCCTGCCGATGCTGGAGGTCATCAAACCATCCGCCTTTGCGGAATGCAAACCACTCGATATCAGCCACTGCTTGATCCGGCTTTATCCCGCCATGATGAAAGACAAAGAAGAGGTTGTGCTTGCCCGACGTAGCTTCGACAGGAATGGCAACCGCCCTTCTCCCCTGCTTCACGGAATCAATCCGGTGCGTTGCAATGGAGGGACCATGCAAATCATCCAATCGAATTTCCATCCATCCGCCGGGTGTACGCGTGCGATAGTTAATAATCAAATAGCGTTTTTCGGTAAGATCAATGTTGCGCAACCGTGCGCTTCCCTCCGGGCGGATGCCTAACCACTTGGTGTCGATGAGTTCGCCATTCACGAATTGATCAAAATCGTGGGGATGAATCTTGGGCTCCAGGGTGCGCATAAACCATTTTGCCTCGTTGGCTGACGGATCGCCTTCGCGCGATTTGATCCACGCAATAATCTCCTGCAATTGCTTCTGTTCCGCTGGCGCATATTGCCGGAGGTTCGGATGTTCTCCTTCGGTATCCTCATCGCGGGTATTGTTGAAGAAGGCCATCATCTTATAGAACTCCTCCTGCCGAAACGGATCATAGGGATGACTATGGCACTGGACACAGCCGATGGTTGTGCTTTGCCACACCTGCATGGTGGTGTTGACACGGTCGAGAACAGCGGCTGTTCTGAATTCCTCATCTTCTGTTCCACCTTCGTCATTGTTCATGGTGTTGCGATGGAATGCGGTCGCAATCAATTGCTCGTCAGTCGGATCAGGCAGCAAATCCCCTGCGAGTTGTTCGGTAGTGAATTGATCAAAAGGTTTGTCTTCATTCAATGAACGGATGACCCAGTCCCTGTAGCGCCAGATGTTCCGATAGACATCACGTTCATATCCTTTGGTGTCGGAGTAGCGTGCCATGTCGAGCCACCACGACGCCCATTTTTCCCCATAGCGGGGAGATTGCAAAAGGCTATCGACCAGTTGTTCATAGGCACCTTCCGCATCGTTATGCAGATAGGCATCGGCCCAGGCTTGTGGAGGCGGTACACCCGTGAGGTCCAGGCTAACCCGACGCAGGATGTCGGCCTTGTCAGCGGGTGCTGACGGCTTCAGGTGTTGTTGTGCCAGCTTCTCCTCAACGAAGTAATCGATCTCATTGTGCTTCCAGTCATCGCCAAACCATCCGCCCAACAACCAGCCTGCATTGGGTA
>DNZD01000379.1 GCA_003504855.1 Cytophagales bacterium | reverse complement strand
TCCTGTTCCAGCACCTGTTCTGGTTCCTTGGCCATCCGGAGGTATATATCGTTTTGTTGCCTGCACTCGGCATCACATCTGAAATCATAGCTACCAATTCACGTAAGCCGATCTTTGGATACAAGGCCATGGTGGGTTCCATGCTTTTCATCGCCATCCTTTCATTTATCGTTTGGGCACATCACATGTTTGTTACAGGTATGAATCCGTTCCTCGGAACAGTGTTCACTGTATTGACACTGATTATTGCCGTGCCTTCGGCCGTGAAGATATTTAACTATGTCACTACCCTGTGGGGCGGTAACATCAAGTTTACTTCAGCTATGCTGTTCTCAATCGGTCTGGTGTCTTTCTTCCTTACAGGAGGTATTACCGGCCTGTTCCTGGGTAACTCCGCAGTAGATATTCAATTGCATGACACGTATTTCGTCGTGGCCCACTTCCACCTGGTGATGGGTTCAGCCTCTTTCTTTGGGATGATTGCTGGTATCTATCACTGGTTCCCGAAAATGTTTGGCCGCATGATGGATGAGCGCCTCGGCTCAATTCACTTCTGGCTTACCTTTATCGGGGTGTACCTGGTATTCTTCCCGATGCACTATATCGGTATCGCTGGTTTCCCGCGCCGATACTACTCATGGACTAACTTTGAAGCCTTCAACTCGTTTGCTGACCTGAACATGTTGGTATCAGTTGCCGCCATCATCACTTTGGCCGCTCAGCTGCTCTTTATCTTCAACTTCTTCTACAGCATGTTCCGCGGTCGTTTGGCCCCGGCGAACCCCTGGGATTCCAACACCCTGGAGTGGACAACCCCACGCCAGCCTGGTCATGGAAACTGGCCCGGTGCTATCCCTACGGTGTATCGTTGGCCCTATGACTATAGCAAGCCTGGTGCTAAGGAAGATTTCATTCCTCAGACGGTTCCTTTCTCTGAAACACTGGAGTCGAACCTTCCGAACGAAAACGATCAAATCAAACTGGAGATGGGTGGATCAGGTGCTGTGGCACCTGGTGGTCACCACTGATTCCGGACTTACTAATTGAATACAACAGCGACCCGGCGGTTTCACAGGTTTTGCCTGGCAACCCTGGTCGCTGTTTACGTTTTAGTGCTGATTGGCAGCCTGGTGCGTAGCACAGGTTCTGGTATGGGCTGCCCTGATTGGCCCAAGTGCTTTGGTGGTTGGGCTCCTCCCACACGCGTAGAACAACTTCCTGCCGACTACAAGGAAAAGTACGCCCAGTACCGGGATAAGAAGAACCAAAAATTTGCGCGTTTTCTTACCGCTATCGGAATGAAGTCAACCGCAGATCAGCTGTTGGCGGACCCGGCCGTGATGGTTGAGCAGGATTTCAATGCGCAGAAGACCTGGACTGAATATATCAATCGGGTCGCCGGCGTGATCGTTGGATTCATGTTTATGGCCCTGGTTGGATTGTCCTGGGGACTTCGGAAGACGGATCCCCGTGTGCTACAAGGAGCAGTAGCTGCGCTGGTGGTAGTGATTATCCAGGGCTGGTTTGGATCGATTGTCGTTTCAACCAACCTCACTACGTGGACCATAACCGTTCATATGTTGTTTGCTTTTGTGGTCGTGGCCTTGCTGGTATGGCTTATGAATCGGACGGGCAAACCCTCAACAACCGATCTGAGCCCATCGAAATACCTGTTGTTGGCAGGCATGGCTGCTATTTTGATTCAAACGTTGCTTGGCACACAGGTACGTGAGGTGATCGATACCATCTCGGGTACCCTGGACCGAAAAGACTGGATCGCGAATACCGGAAGTGAGTTTATTATTCATCGGACCTTCTCCTGGGTGGTACTGGCCATTATGGTGATGCTGTGGCTCAAATGGCGCAAAATGCCCGTCGAAAAGACTTTATCCGTCATCCCTTTCCTGCTAATTTTGTGCTCCTTGTTGACGGGTGCGGTAATGGCATATTTTGCTGTGCCGGCCGTATTGCAGCCGGTTCACCTGGCCTTGGCCATTGTTTCGTTCGGTTGGTTTTTTCAGGCATTCCTGATGGCAAACAAGAGCAGGGGAGAAGTTGTTAAATGATTGTATGGTAGCGCACGAAGAGAATATATCCATTTCCACGGCCGTTAAGACCCGCGCATTCGTGCAATTGCTAAAGCCGCGTCTCAGTATGCTGGTGGCCTTTTCTTGCGCATTTGGCTATGGACTGGCTACCCGGGGGGATGTCAATTGGCTTGTACTGACCGTACTCACGATAGCTGGATTTCTGTTGTCCGGGGCTTCGGTTACGATCAATCAGATCATGGAGCGTGATTTGGATAAGTTGATGGAGCGGACCAAGACCCGCCCTTTACCCACGGGTCGGCTAACGGTACAGGAAGCAACCTATTTTGCAGCAGCTTGTGCCGGTGCAGCCCTCGTGCTCCTGTCTGTTTATACGAACTGGCTGACAGTGGCATTGTCCGTGTTGTCCATGGTATTGTATTGTTGGGTATACACCCCGCTGAAACGCGTAGGTCCGATTGCAGTTTTTGTCGGTGCTTTTCCGGGTGCATTGCCACCACTGTTGGGCTGGATCGCGGCCACAGGCGCGGTTACTCACGAGGCGATGATCATCTTCGGTATACAGTTTATTTGGCAGTTCCCGCACTTCTGGGCCATTGCCTGGGTGGCTGATGATGACTATAAGAAGGCAGGCTTTAAGCTATTGCCTTCCGGTGGGGGTAAAGACTTTAATACGGCCATTCA